>JAFGQG010000100.1 GCA_016935765.1 bacterium | reverse complement strand
TTTCTATTTAAATAATTAAGAATATTCCTGATAACCGAAGGATCAAATAAAATGGTTTTTGAATATATACACGGAATTATTTACGAGACTTACTTTCTCTTCCGGGAAATGGCGTTCTATCTTCTACTGGGATTCTTTTTCGCAGGTGTAATACACATATTCTTCCCCACTGGTATTGTATATAAACACCTCGGGAAAAGAAATTTCTGGTCGGTAATCAAAGCCAGCCTCGTTGGGATACCACTACCACTGTGTTCATGCGGGGTACTCCCGACCGCGATATCTCTCAGGAAACAGGGCGCATCCAAAGCATCGACACTCTCATTCCTAATCTCAACACCTACCTCAGGCATCGATTCAATCTTTGCAACTTACTCGCTCCTGGGAATAATCTTCGCTGTCTTCCGGGTTATCGGGTCCTTTATCACAGCGTTCGTTGCCGGCATAAGTGCATTATTCTTTACAAAGAATGAAAAAGATGATATACAAATAACATGCGCGGATAATTCCTGCAACATCTGTGAACTCGATACTCCTCATACACACTCATTATCGGAGAAGTTGAGGGGGATATTCAAGTACGGCTTCTTCGAGCTGATCGAAGATGCTGGGAAGTGGGTTGCTATCGGGGTTCTTATCGGGGGAATTATCAACTATCTCATTCCTGAGCAGTTCCTCGAGAAATACCTGGGCAGCAATTTTCTCTCTATGCTGGTTATGCTTGTGATTGGAATACCGATATACGTATGCGCTACTGGTTCCATTCCAATCGTAGCAGCGCTATTGCTGAAGGGATTATCCCCGGGCGCGGGATTCGTGTTCCTGCTTGCTGGACCCGCGACGAATGCCACTTCGCTAACAATCCTCGTTAAATACCTTGGAAAGAAAGTAGTCGCGATTTACCTCGTTTCGATCGCAGTCTGCGGGATTATCCTGGGCTACCTCCTGAACATTTCATGGGAGATTTTTGCGCTACCCCCAATCACAGGGATGATGATGCACGGGAAAATGATACCGGATATTTTGAAGTTACTATCAGCAATCATCCTAGCTCTTTTGATAATAACAACTTATGTAAATACAAAAATTAAGCGTATAAAAAGGAAAGGTGAAATGACTGAAGCAGGAGAGAATATCCTGAGGTTAAAGGTTCCTGGTATGAGTTGCCAGCATTGTGTAAGCAGTATAAAGAATGCGCTGAGTAAGCTTGAGAATGTGAAGAGTGTCGTGATAGACCTGGATAACAAGATAGTGGATATAGAGTATGATGGGGAAGAACCGGAAAAGGCGGCTATCAAAGCTATTGAAGAGGCGGGATACGAAGTGGAGAATTGATTAATGGCAAATAACAAACGGTAAGATACAGAAAGGAAACACTACGTATATTCGACGTTTTTAAATTGCGTGCATGAGCGAAAGAATTATATTAAAACTAAAGGAAATTATATACCTGTTTATAAGGTGAAGCATAGACAGTATGAATTTCATTAAGCTATTTACTGGAGGTCTAAATGCCCAGATCAAAATACTTCGGTAAAGATATGATATGTACACGGGATTGGAGTGTTGATGCACTCGAGGAAATATTAGCTCTTGCGGGTGATATGAAACGAGAACGGTATTCTTCTAAATTTGCCAAGCTTCTCCTTAACAAAACGTTCATAATGTTTTTCTATAATCCATCGGTTAGGACGCGGTTGTCGTTTGAAGCTGCTGCCACAGAATTAGGCGGTCATGCCCAGTTCCTGGAGCCCTCCTCCATGCGGTTGAAATCTTCGAAGAGCGCTGGCGAAACTATCGAAGATGCCGCAAAAGTGATGAGCAGGTACGCTGTAGGGATCGGTATTCGAATCCTGGAAGACAAAGTAGAAAACTACGGTGAAGGCGATGAGCTGCTCAGGGAGTACGCGAAGTGGTCGGATATTCCGATACTGAACATGGCAGATGACAAATTTCACCCCTTCCAGGGATTAGCTGATGTAATGGGCATGCGGGAGAACATCGGCAGCGGTCTGAAGGGCAAAACGTTGCTTCAATACTGGGGACATGGCGCGCTCGCAAGGTCCTGGTGCTCGGTACAAGAGAGCCTTCTCATAAACTCGAGAATGGGTATGAACATTGTGCTTGCCTACCCGGAAGGCTACAGCCTCGATCATGATGTTATAGCAAGTGTTAAGGCAAATTGTCAAGAGAATGGCAGTTCGTTCGAGGTCTCGCACGACCAGGTATCGTGCTATAAAAATGCGGATGTGGTGTATTCCCGCAACTGGATGAGCCCCGATGCGTATGTTGGCGGCTTTGATAAGCAGCGTGAAATTCAGAAGGCATTACCCTACACCGATTGGATATGCGACGCAGAGAAAATGAAGCTTACAAACGGTGCGTATTTCATTCACCCGATGCCGGTGGATAGGGGTCATGAAGTAACCGATGAGATCGCTTCAGGAGAAAGGTCGCTGATTTACGATATTGCGGAAAACAGGCTGCATGTACAGAAAGCAGTGATGGCGCTGACTATGAGCGAAGACTGGTGAGAGGGATTGAGTGATTGCAGAATATCGATTAAAGACCACCTTCGCTAATTTAGAAGTCTAAATGGTAGGATTCCTTGTGAGTTACTGTGGTTAAAATTAGCGGTTGGAGAAGTGGAAAAAACATGAGAGAGGATTAATGGGGTGTACTTGGTGGGTATCTCCCACTACGGAAAGGTGGGCAACGTGTTACTGCTTAAACCAACAAAAAGCTATTGACAAACACGTTAATTTTTGTAAATTCAATAAATGATTAAGACTAATTAACTTATATTAATTTTAACTGAATGAGTTTGTAATGAATAAGGGAAGATTGTTTTTTATTTTCTTGGTATTGGCAGCTCTGGTCTTTCAGGTAGCCTGCTCGGATGATGACGACGATAACGGCAACGGGAGCCGCCCTGGAATGGTTTATATCCCGGCAGGGAGTTTTGTCATGGGGAACACCCCCGCAGGTTACGGAGAAGAAGAAGAAACCACTCACCCAGGCAACCCGGTATATGTTGAAGGTTTCTACATCGATATTTATGAAGTAACTAGCAAAGAATATGCTGATTTCCTTACCATTGCTTATGCAGAAAGCCTCATTGTGATCATCGATGATTATGTTTATGATGGAAGCGGGACTTATGAATATTATAACATGAGTACATCGGCTTGTCAATTAGAATTCAATGATGGCGTATTCACTCCTATTGCCGGCAAGGAGGAATTCCCGATTTCCTATGTGAGCTGGTATGCATCAAAGGCATTCGCGGAATATTATGGCAAGAGATTACCTACCGAAGCCGAATGGGAGAAGGCTGCCCGTGGGATAGCCAGTGATTTTGGTACATTTAATGATGTCGGTGTGGGTTATATCTACCCCTGGGTTTCTACAATTCCCTATACCGATTACATCGATGGGAGTTATGCGAATTATAGTGGCAGCGGGGATCCTTATGAGTCAGAAGGTTTCCCGCGAACTACACCTGTTGGGTTTTATGATGGCGCTGAGCACGACGGATTCATAACCTCTGATAATTCAAGCTATTATGGCGCTTTTGATATGGTGGGAAACGTATGGGAATGGGTAGATGATTGGTATGGAGATTATCAAAACCCGCACGCGCCGCCAGATACAAGTATCTTTAAGTCAATTCGAGGCGGAGGGTGGAGCAGCAATAACACGGATGACCTGTTCTGCACCAAGAGAAACCCGCAAGCGCCAAACAGCATGGTTAGCAGCATAGGATTCAGGTGCGCTGATGATTAGATAGTTAATGGAGTTAAAATTGTTGAGTTCAGTTTTTAAAATATCGATTGTGAATGAGAAGTTTATGCAATATGGAGAAAAAATATGAGCAGAATCGCAGTTGTTACAATTGGCGGTAACTCGCTGATAAAGGATAAGAAGCATCAAAGTGTTCCAGACCAATACGAGGCGATAACTGAAGCTTGCTACCACATAGCGAACATGGTGGATCATGGTTATGAAGTAGCAATTACCCATGGAAATGGACCTCAGATAGGGTTTATATTACTTCGCTCGGAGTTAGCGAGAAACCAGATACACACTGTTCCTCTGGATTCCTGTGGCGCTGACACTCAGGGGGCTATCGGATACAATATACAGCAAGCGTTGTACAATGAATTTACTAAAAGGGGAGTCGATAAGGATGTCGTAACTTTGGTTACACAGGTAGTAGTTATCAAGGATGACAAGGCTTTTCTGAATCCATCCAAGCCGATTGGGCCTTTCTACTCGCAGGAAGAAGCCGAGAAATTTATCGCTGAAAGCAACTGGAACATGAAGGAAGATGCGGGGAGGGGTTGGCGCAGGGTTGTTCCATCTCCAAAACCAAGGAAAATTATTGAGATCGAAGCTATCAGAACGCTTATTCAAAAGGGACTTGTTGTTGTTGCGGTCGGTGGTGGCGGTATTCCAGTGATTGAAGAAAACGGAATGCTCAGGGGTATTGAAGCTGTTATAGATAAGGATTATGCATCCTCCCGGCTGGCGGTACAGCTTGGCGCGGAACTGCTGATGATAGCTACTGCTGTTGAGAAGGTTGCGCTTAATTTTAAAACACCACAGCAGAAAGACCTTGACAGGCTGACTCTAGCGGAAGCTGAGAGATACCTTGATGAGGGGCATTTTGCTGAAGGGAGTATGGCGCCGAAGATAAAATCCGTGATATTCTATCTCAAAAATGGTGGGAAAACAGCCATAATTACTACACCTGAATGCATTGACAAAGCGCTCAGGGGAGAAACCGGTACGAGAATTACGAGATGATTGTGGGAGATGGGGAATACTATATTCTTAGAGAATTTCTGAATGTTTTTGTTACAATAGGATCAGTTATTAAATACGATCTGTTATCTTTGCTTAAGAAACTGTAATTTGTCAAATTTACTAGATAATTATTAAATCTACTATCTGTAACTTTATAACCAATTTTAAATTCTAAGTAATCCTTTATCTGCGACCAACTATTAAAACTTTTTGCAACAGCCTCCATAATAAATTTATAGCGGTTCTTTGCTTTTAAGCGACTAGATAAAAAATTATCAAATTCAGCTTTTACCAACTCTATACCTTTATTTAATGTAATTTCTAAAGCCTTATCGAATTTGTTATCTACAGAACTATAACCCAAATAAGTTAACCAACCTATAATCCCATTTAAAATACTTGTAGCTTTTTCTAGTTGTTCATTAGTTATTTTTTGATTAATCTGCGAGAAGCCTTCGGTTAAAAAATTTTGAGTTTTTTTAGAATCAAGTTTAGGCATATCAATAATCCTGTAAGCTCTTCCAAATAATGGAGAATGTGCATCTTTTTCTCCTAAGAATTTCTCTAAAACTCCAACTTCTGAACCAGTTATTAGCAATTTACATTTTGTATCATCATAAATTGAAGCTATCAGGTTTTCAACACCGCTTCCTGCTAATAATTGCGCCTCATCAATTGTTAGAATTACTTTATTCTTTTTTAGAAAATCCCATAAGTCATCTATTTGATAAATCGAAACCTTAAAGCCTCCAAATTCCAATGATTTCAAAGATTTTAATATTTTTTGTGGTAACCACTCAGCTTTTTTAAACTCATTTAATAACCTTTTTTCAAACTCAACCCTGGTTGGTGCAGCTAATACCCTGGAGTCAATTTTTATATATTTTAACTTCATAATTGACAATCCAACATTTATAAAGCTTGTTTTGCCCATTCTTCTGAGACCCTTAACTACAATAAGCTTATCAATATTATTAATTAAGTATTTCTTTAAACGATCAAGCTCATTTTTAAAATTAAAATAATCATTTAATGACTCTTTAGGATTAGGTGAAAAATACATAATGCAATACCTTTCTTAAAAATTTCTAAATTAAATATAAGTCGAATTTATAAGAAATGCAAGTAAATTTTACTACCGTCCCCCGGTAGTAACTACCGCCCCCCGGGAGTAATCATATAACACATTGGTAATCATAGTAATAAGCTAAATTTTAAAAACATGAACCGGTAGTAACTTGTGCTTAGGTAAATAAGATTTTTAAAACTCTCTATTGCTGTTTCTAAATTTAATAACTTTAAGTGGTATGGAAATTTCCTTTGCTATCCCCTGTAAAGTATTGTATATTACCATTCAGTCATTACGGTAGGATTTGAGGACCTGGAGAAAACGAATGAAAAAAGCATACTTTGTAATTTTAGTAATATTTATTATCGCAGGGAACCTGTTTTCTGAATCAGCTATCAAGCAAAAACTGTCGAATATCGAATACTTTAATGCGGATTTTAATAAAACGGTCATCTCCCCGATCGACACGCAGTATTTTCATGGAACACTTAACATAAGCGGCACTAAAGTAAGATTCGAAACTCCGGAAGAGATGATATTATCGGATGGGGAGTACGTTATCTTGTATAATGAAGGGGAGAAGGAAGCCAGCCGTACACGGATTGGTGTTGATTCTCCACTGCAACTGGATTCGCTATGGAGCTACTTCGAGAGGAATTTTGAACTAACTGAAGAACAAAGCGATAGTGGATATTCACTTTCTGGAAAGATGAAGACCCCTGACGTAAGTATCAGGAGTTTTAGAATTGAATTCGATTCAAAACTCGATCCTATACTGGTTGCATGGGTTGATTTCAGCAAGTATATTCACACAATCGAGTTTTCAAATATTACCAGCACACCTGCCCCACCGGATGTTTTTAAATTTGATAAAGATGTGAAAATTGTGGACATGGAATAGCCTTTTTCAATGAGTGAACCCATTTTAATAACCACCGGTGAAGCTTCCGGGGATCTGATCGCTTCTCATCTTGTGAAGAAGTTGATGGAGCTTGTACCGGACCTTTCTTTCTTCGGTGTTGGCGGTGAAAAATTGAAAGAACAGGGCGTGGAGCTCCTTTTCGGTGTTGATAACCTTGCTATTATTGGATTCGGGGGAGTGTTGAAGGCGATTCCGGATTTCCTAAGGATCAGGAAAACCATTGTAAAAGAGGCTGAAAAAAGAGGAACAAGACTTGTCATCATGGTCGATTGTCCCGATTTTAACCTGCGAATCGCTCGAAAGTTGAAGAAGATTGGCTGTAAGATAGTATATTATATTTCTCCGCAGGTTTGGGTTTGGCGCGGATGGCGCATAAAGAAGATACAAAAGTATATCGACCTGAACATACCCATACTGCCGTTCGAGGAGGAGTATTTCAAGAAACGCGGTGTTGAGAATACAAAGTTCGTTGGGCATCCGTTCATAGACATCGTAAAACCAGGGCTTTCGAGGGAGGAGTTTATCGCGAAGCATGGCTTGCCAGAGCGTTTCTGGGGAATACTCCCCGGTTCGAGAAGGAGGGAGATAAGCCGCATATTGCCCGTGATGCTCGATGCTTTCAAGATACTGACCGATAGGATTCCCGGGTTATATGGTGTTATTCCGGTAGCGCCAGGTCTTGATAAGGGTTTTGTTGATAGTTATATATCAGAAAATACAAATAATGTCAAGACTATTAGGGGATTCGCGCACGAGGTGCAAGCTTATAGTGAGTTTGGTATCGTCACTTCTGGCAGCGCAACTTTGGAGAGCGCGATATTAAGCTTGCCGATGGCTGCGGTTTACATAACGGATTTTCTGACGTGGCACGTTGCTAGAAGGCTGCTGAAAGTTTCGCATGTTTCCTTGGTTAATCTGGTTTCGGGGCAGGAGACCATTCCTGAACTTTTACAAAAAGAATTGACACCTACTAAATTAGCTGATACAATATTAGAGTATTTCGAGAATGAGGGAAAGCTTGAAGATATGAAAGCGGGTTTGAAGTCGGTCAGGGAGCAGCTTGGAGATTCGGGTGCAGTTAAGAGGGCGGCGGAATTGATAGTTAGGCAATTTAGCTTAAATCAGTTCTCGCGTTAGCAGGGGTTTCTATTTGACATTTACGAAACCTTCATTCAAATCTATAATCAAAAGTTTTCCTCGAAAGAAATCAAGACCCAACACAACATCCACAGTTGCGCTTGGTGGAAGAGTATGGCAAAGAACAGGAAAATTAACACTTGTCAAGCCTAAAGCCTCCACTTTTCTAATCAATATACGGGGTGCAAATTCAACACCACTTCCGGTTGTAACCTGCACTCTTTCTTTCACAGAAGCTGGATCATAACTCAGAAGAACAGCGACATCCCAATTGATCATGGTACCGGTTGCACCCGTATCCAGTGCAAGCCGGACTATTGTATCAGTATGTGACCCAAATAACCTAGTTTGAATAGGAATTAAACCTTGCTTAGGATCAAAATTTACCTTCATAATATTACTGCCACATCCTCAGGTAAATTACCTGTATATAAAATAGCGGAGTGTTCAGGTTTTAATACCCTGGCTTTCCTGTAAACTTCATCTCTATCCTTACTATGCCATAATACTACACCACGTTCTACAATAAGTTGCGAATCAGTTTCAGGTTCGCTAATTAATACCCATTC
>JAFGQG010000099.1 GCA_016935765.1 bacterium | reverse complement strand
CATTTATTCTTTCGCTTACCTCCTCATAATTTATAATTACCTCCTCAATCCTCCTCATTACCTCCTCATTTTCAAGACTCGGGATTCAAGAATTTTCGTATATTTTATTTAGAATTTCAAATTTAATTACATACTTAGGGAAAAATTCTCTTCTAATAATCCGCATCGAGTAATTATAGTTTGACATTTCAGGTGCTTACACTTAAGTTATAAATAAATAATAAAACTTAGCGAATGTGAGTTATTCAAGTGGCTAAAGACAAGGTACAATTCGTATGCCAGGAGTGTGGAGCTGTTTATCCAAGGTGGCAGGGGAGATGCAATAGCTGCGATGCATGGAATTCTATTGTAGAGGAAGTGATAAAAAAAACGAATAAAAAAGAGCATATTCCAAGTGGGATGCCCATTCATCTTAAGGATATTGAGGAAGGGGAATTTACACGATGCAGCAGCGGTTTCAGCGAAATGGATAGGGTTTTAGGCGGTGGAATAATCCCGGGTTCCACGATTCTAGTCGGGGGTTCTCCAGGTATCGGAAAATCCACATTACTTTTACAAATTTCACTTAAGCTGGCTGAACGGGGGGAGAAAGTCTTATACGTTACAGGTGAAGAATCCGAACAGCAGATAAAGATCAGAGCAAAAAGGCTTGGTGAAATCCATGGGGGTCTATACCTTGAAACGGAGACGAACACCAGTCACATCCTTGCAAGCGCTTCAAACCTTAAACCGGGCTTTATAGTAATCGATTCGATCCAGACCATGCAGAACCCTGAACTGAGTTCAATCCCAGGCTCTATCAGCCAGGTAAGAGCTGCTGCACAGGAACTGGTTGAATTCGCGAAGAAAAACGATATCGTGGTTTTCATGATAGGTCACATTACAAAGGGAGGAGTCATCGCGGGTCCCAAGGTTTTAGAACACACAGTCGATGGTGTATTTTATTTCGAGGGTGATTCAAACCATGAATACAGGATCATTCGAGCGATGAAGAACCGGTATGGTTCCACCAATGAACTTGGTATTTTTGAAATGACTTCGTCAGGTCTGCGGGAAGTTGATAATCCTTCGGAATTCTTCATGAGTAGTGGAGAGAACATGGGACCGGGCTCCGTTATCATACCGGCAATTGAAGGAACAAGACCATTTTTAATCGAAATACAAGCCCTTGTGACACCTTCAGCTTACGGAATCCCTCAGCGTGTTGTAACCGGGTTAAATACTAAACGGGTTTCGCTCCTGTGCGCCCTTCTCGAAAAAAGGGTCGGTATTCCACTTGGCACACAAGATGTATTCTTGAATATCGTCGGGGGTGTACAGATCGAGGAACCCGCTATCGATCTGGGGGTCGTAATGGCAATAGTCTCAAGTTTCAGGGATATCCCGTTAAAAAACAAACTGGTAGTTTGCGGTGAAGTCGGACTCAACGGGGAAATTAGACCGGTTTCTCACATTCCTATTAGGGTGAAGGAATCAGCAAGATTGGGTTTCAAATACTTTCTCCTGCCGCATAAAAACCAAGCGGAAATCTCCAAAAACCTTGGTATATCTCTAATAGATGCTGACTCTCTCTTTAAAGCATTTAGAGAAGGACTGGCAGGAAGCAGTAAGCAGTAATAAATAAACCGGGGTGGGTGTTGTTTTCAGGGGTGGGGCGCAGAGGACAATAAGTTATAGGTAGTAAGAGAACCTAGTTTGATTGCAGAATTAAGGTTGCAGATTAGCGATTTACGAAATTGAACGAATATAAAACACCAGGCTTTAAACTTGTTAGACATCATGTTAATAGCAACAAAAACCCTATTGGATTAAATAGGATTAATACAGCAGGTATTTCTTTCTTATTAGCTTGAATTTATTCAGTTTATTTTCCCAGAGCTTTTGAAACTCTACAGGGGATTCCCCTTTATCTATCATTTCTTTCACCCATTTATTCCCGGTAAGCACATCAAACGGACTCTTTTCAAGTTCATATTCATACGGGGGTTGGCGCCAGGCAAAACTCGAGGGATACATTCTTTTTATCGCACCGATAATGCATAAACCCGTTAAAACCGGCATAAATGTTTGTCTGTTAATTACATGTATCTGGATTCCTCCACATACTTCCCCTTGCCATTTACTGAACATAGGCTGGAAGCGCAGTGGTCTGAATTTAACGCCCGGAAGTTCGTAGTTCCCAAGATTCCGCGCAAGATCGGCGGGGTGAATAAAGGGCGCGCCAATAATTTCAAAAGGCTTAGTAGTTCCTCTCCCTTCTGAAATATTGGTTGCTTCAAGCAGACAGATACCTGGATATACTATTGCCGTTTCAAGTGTTGGCATGTTAGGGGAGGGAAGCACCCAGAGCAACCCGGTTTTGTCGTAATACATTTCACGTTTCCATCCCTCCATACGAATTACTGAAAGCTCGCATTTTATATCATATTCCTTGTTAAAAAGCATTCCGAGTTCACCGATTGTCATTCCATGCCTGATCGGGATTGGATACAATCCAACGAAAGATGAAAACCGTTCTTCAAGTACCGGACCTTCTAAATCGGCTCCATTGATTGGATTTGGTCTGTCGAGAATAATCATTTTCACGGAATTCTCCGCGCATGCTTCCATACACAGAGCCATGGTCCAGATGAAAGTATAATAGCGAGTTCCGACGTCCTGTAGGTCGAAAACAAGGGTATCGATATCCTGAAGCATTTCTTTTGTTGGTTTGCGATGTTCCCCGTACAGACTGAAAACAGGAATATTCATATCGGGGTGTATAAACCCTTCCCATTCAATCATATTATCCTGTGTTTGACCGAAGAATCCATGTTGGGGACCCAAAATAGCATTGAAATGATAACCTTCGTCCTGGTTTTCATACAATACTTCAGCGGTATGCCGCATTGTTCCTGTGGCTGAAGCTGGATGCGCAACTAAACCAATGCGTTGGTCTTTTAATTCTTTAAACAGGTTCTTTTCAAAAATGTCAATGCCCAATTTTATCATTTTTTTTCACCTTGTTGCGTTTTTATTTAGAATATAGTATTTTAAT
>JAFGQG010000098.1 GCA_016935765.1 bacterium | reverse complement strand
AAAATCTTGCATTTTTTTGTTATTAAACTAACTTCAATGTGATGATGATGAGAGCAGAAGACATAAGGAAAACTTTTCTCGAATTTTTTGAGGCAAATGGTCATGTTATTGTACCAAGCGCTCCTTTACTACCCAGGGATGATCCCACCTTGCTATTTATCAACGCTGGTATGAACCAGTTCAAGGATATATTTCTTGGTAAGATAGATGTGCCATATCCGAGAGCAGCATCGGTTCAGAAATGTATTCGTGTGTCGGGTAAACACAACGATCTCGAGGAAGTTGGAAAGGATACTTATCATCATACATTTTTCGAGATGCTTGGCAACTGGTCGTTTGGGGATTATTTCAAGGAAGGCGCTATCGAGATGGCGTGGGAACTGATAACGAAGCATTATAGACTTCCCGAAGACAGATTATGGATAACTATTTACAAGGATGACGATGAAGCCGGTGTAATCTGGAACAAGAAAATAGGTGTACCAAAGGAGAGAATACTGCGTTTTGGTGAAAAGGATAACTTCTGGGAGATGGGAGAGGTCGGTCCATGCGGTCCTTGCACGGAAATCCACTATGATTTCGGAGAAGAAGCAGGCTGTGATAAAGTGGATTGCCGTCCTAATTGTACATGCGGTCGATTTGTTGAGATATGGAACCTGGTGTTTATTCAGTATAACAGGGATGAGACAGGGAAACTGACTGAGCTTCCAATGAAAAGCGTCGATACGGGTATGGGATTCGAGAGATTGGTAGCTATCCTTCAGGGAAAGAAATCGAATTATGAAACTGATATTTTCATGCCTTTAATCAGAAAAATCGAGGAAATTACCCTGAAATCATTTGAAGATAATGAGAATAAAGTTGCTTTCAGAGTGCTTTCTGATCATGTTCGCGCGCTTGCGTTCGCTATTGCCGATGGAGTACTGCCTTCGAATGAGGGAAGGGGTTATGTACTGCGCCGGATTCTGAGAAGGGGTGCGCGGTTCAGCAGGAAGTTAGGATACCACGATCCGATACTGTACAAACTCACAGGCACTCTTGTAGATACAATGGGTGACACGTACCCTGAGCTTCTGAACAAAGCTGAACACGTATCGATGGTTATTCAATCTGAGGAGGAGCGCTTCGGGGAAACTTTGGATACCGGCTTGGAGCTTTTCGAGCAGCTTGTCGAAAAAGCCAGGAAAGAAGATTCGCAGGTAATTTGGGGAGAAGACGCTTTCAAACTCTATGATACTTATGGGTTTCCGGTCGATCTCACACAATTGATGGCGGATGAAAACGGACTGGTAGTGGACATGAAGGGTTTTAACCATTGCCTGGATGAGCAGAGAACCAGAAGCAGAACAGCCTCGCAGTTCGAGGTCAAACACGAAATGGGCAAAGATCAGAAGTGGAAGATAATTTCGGAGGGCGGGAATTCAGATTTTGTTGGTTACGAAAGAAACTCCATTGATACTAAGTTGCGAAAGTACTACGAGGATGACGACAGGGTGTTCCTTGTTTTGGAGAAAACCCCATTCTATGCGGAATCAGGCGGTCAAGTTGGAGATACTGGGGAGATTCACAACAAGTATTTTAAAATGGCTGTTCGGGATACCAAGAAAACCGGGGAAGAGATAGTACACATCGGTGAATTGCTGGAGGGGAGAATAGGTGGTGATACAGTAAGCGCGGTGGTGGATGAAGGGCGACGGTTGGCTATTGCCCGGAACCACACTTCTACGCATCTGCTTCAATACGCCCTGAGAAAGGTGCTTGGGGATCACGTTCAGCAGTCCGGTTCTCACGTGGGACCAGACAGGCTCAGGTTTGATTACACGCACTTTCAGCAGCCTGACAAGGAGGAACTTGTTGAGGTTGAGAGACTTGTTAACGAAGCTATACTCCAGAATCATCCGGTCGCAAAGTGCGAGGAGAATTATAGTGAAGCTGTGAAATCAGGCGCGTTAGCTTTCTTTGGTGAAAAATACGGCTCAAAGGTTAGGGTTGTGAATATCGAGGGGGTTTCAAGGGAACTATGCGGCGGAACTCACCTTGACTATACCGGGCAGATAGGGAGTTTCATCATATATTCCGAGTCGAGTGTTGCCGCCGGAGTCAGGAGAATCGAAGCCTATACAGGATTCAACGCCCTGGACTACTTACAGAAATTCAAGGACGACTATTCACAACTTGTAAATATATTGAAAACCAAGCCTGATGAGATAAGGAACAGGGTGCTTGCTATCCTGGAAGAGAACAAGAGTCTTGAGCGCGAGATAGAGAGTTTGCAAGCTCAAATAGCTGGGAATGAGGTCGATGATATCATTAAGGATTCTGAAATGGTGGAGGATAGCCATATAGTGGTGGCGGAAATACCGGTTGACAGCAGGGATAAATTACTTGCATTCGGAGATGCTATTAAAGAGAAACTGACTTCCGGGGTCGCAGTCCTGGGAGCGAAATTGACCGATAACAGCGTCGGTTTGGTAGCAGTTGTTACCCAGGATATCGTAGAAAAGAGGGGAATTAAAGCCAATGACCTGATTAAAAAGGTGTCAGAGAAGGTTGATGGAAGTGGAGGCGGAAGAGATACCTTTGCACAGGCAGGCGGTAGCAAAGTTGAGAATCTTAATGAAGCCTTAGAATATGCAAAAAAACATCTTGTCCATGAAATGGTAAAGTAATAAATTGTTATCATGATAAAAATACTAGATAAACCTCTGACCGAAATAGAATTTACTGTTTTTGATATTGAGACTACTGGACTTCATCCAAAGGAAGGGGATGAGATACTGGAAATTTCCGGGATCAAAATGACCGGTAACAAAATCAATAGTACAGCAAAATTGACTTCCCTGGTAAACCCTAATAAACCCATTCCTTTTAAGGTAACGCTGAAGAACAATATTGACTCGAAGATGGTGAAGGACGCTCCACCTATCGAGGAAGTATTGCCGAAGTTCCTGAAATTCATTGGTGATTCCGTCCTGGTTGCCCAGAATATTGCGTTTGACCTTTCGTTCATAAGATACAAGATAGAGGAGCTCGAACTGGAGAAATTAGAAAACTGCAATCTTGATACGTACCAGATGTCTAAGTTTTTGTTCCCTGATAAAAAGTATCTGAACCTTGACGCGCTGGCGAGTGAATTAAACATTCAACCGGATAAGGGTATGAAGAGGCACAGGTCGCTTGCGGACGCGCTTATAGCAGCGAAAATCTTTAGTAAATTCGTTAAGATGCTTGCAAAGAGAAAGGTAATAACTCTTCGTGATGCAACCCAGTTAGGGCTGGGGAATTTTTAGAATATGGGTAAAATCCTTAACCAAATAAATAAAAATATTGAAAAGGGGAATTCTCTTTTTTTTCTGCTTTTAGATCCCGATAAGGAGTCCATGCCCAAAATGCGGGAAGTAGCGGAGAATTGCGAAGAGGCTGGAGTAGACGCTATCCTGGTTGGTTCAAGTTTTCTTATATCCTGGGATAATGGCGAAAAAGTCAGGCTGCTCAAGGAAAACACTAAATTGCCAGTGATATTGTTTCCCGGCGGGGTTAAACAGTTAAGCCCCCACGCGGATGCGATATTGTTTCTCTCTTTGATCAGCGGTCGAAATCCCAGGTGGCTGATAGAGGAACACATCCAGGCAGCCCCGATAGTCAAAAAATTCGGTTTAGAGACTATACCGACTGGTTATGTTTTGATAGAATCGGGCAAGTTGACCTCGGTTGTGTTTGTAAGTAATACTCTGCCTATACCGTCTGACAAGGTCGAACTTGTAGTAGCGCATTGTCTTGCTGCTGAGTACCTTGGCATGGAACTGGTATTTCTGGAAGCCGGCAGCGGCGCGGAGAGACCTGTTCCTGAAAATATTATATCAGAAGTTAAGAAAAATGTCAAGATTCCTGTAATGGTGGGAGGAGGGATAAAAACGCCGGATACTGCTCGCAAAAAGGTTGAAGCAGGCGCTGATATTATCGTTGTGGGGGACCACTTTGAGAAGCAAGGGTACGGGTTATTAAAGGAATTTGTGGAAGCGGTGCATCGTTAAGAATTGGATGGCTGGGTGGACGGTAAGGTTTCTGTTTTAAAATACATATAATAAACATGGGTTGGATATATTCTAACTGACTAAAGTATAATATTGAGTTTTCTTCTCTGTAACCCCGCCTGCCACTGAATACAGAATAATCGGAATACCTAAGTTTTTAATCGTCAATAGAAAATAGTCTATAATCAATTTTCAACTCCCACCACAACGACTCCCCAATCACGGTCGCATAGGTAGGCATATTCTTCATCTGCTGTGACACCATAAGCATAAGGCGTGATGATATTATCGAGGAGATCCGGAGTTTCAGGGTTGGAGATATCGAAGATGTATATCCCGCCGCTGCCTGCAGCCAGGTAGGCGTAATCCCCGGAGATCGCGATTCCCTGGGCGTAGCCGTAGCCAGGATCTATATTTGTCACGAAAGATGGTGCATCCGGATTTGAGAAATCTATTACAGAGAGTCCTTCGTACCCGTCAGCTATATAACAGTAATTACCAGTTATGTCAAGCTTTTCTGCTTCACCAGGAGTGTCGATATCACCTGAGAAATGAATGCTGTCCATGTTCGAAATATCCACCAAGAAAACTCCGACCACGCCACACGCTAATAATACCACTTCATCTGTGCCGCAAACTCCGCTTAGCGGCGATGGCGGGTGCATAGCCTCGCCAATCTGGTTAATGTACAGGTATGTGTATGACGCGGTGATTTCGAAAGTTGGATTTGCGATAAGGAGACCATCGTCTTCGTCGGCGATGAACAGGTATAGTGAATCGCGGATAGTGACTCCGGTAACATCGCTGCACCTATTAGCCCAGAAAACCATAGGGGAGAAAAGCGGCAGACCGGTTTCATCCAGGCGCAGCATTATCATCGGGTACTCAGATCTCCAATCCGCGAGGAAGACCCATGGCAGCTTGGTTCTCTCGTCCATATACAGACCATAAGTTGAATCGATGAATATAGCCCGGGCATCATCCTGCTCAACATAGTCCAGGTTGCCCACCACGAAGATGCTTTCCGGGTTCGAGATATCCATGGTGGTGATTCCAGCTTCACCATCGGCAACGTAAAGGTAGTCGCCGGACACGAATGCATCCTGCGCGTGACCGCGTGTCGTTGCCTGGCTTTTTATATCGAATTCCAAGCCAGATGGTGGAAGCGATTCCTTACCGCAATTGATTAGAAAAACGAGCGGAAATAAAGAAGCTATAAGTAAATATCTTTTCATTTTTAAGTGCCTTTTATTATTATTGTAAAATTGAAAAATGCATTTATTGTAATTATCATTTATCATTTTTTATATGCTTGAGCGCGCTGCGAAAATAGTAAATGTAAAACCGTCAATTCCCTTCACCACAACTCAAATTCGTTTATGTTATAATCGAAGGATAAACTTATGCTATTTTTTGCATAATTTTTCAATTCAGCTATCTCAGGGAAGACCGTTGACTCTGATTCCCTTTCAGTATATTCGTAGGAAAGATTGAGAGTAAGGTTCTTGACTAAATCAAATTCAATGAATTGCCTGGCAACTATCCTTGACTCTTCACGGGAGGTATGATACGGATCATCGATACCAGGTTTTTCGGTCGTGTATTCCCTGTTATATATCTTGAGATCGATGCCAATAGACAGATCCCTGTTGAATATTTTTATTCGGTTATGGGTGACAGAAAAATTGTACTGAAACTCCTTGTATGAAATATCGGAATCATCGGATGTTAGTTTATCCTCGCCTTCGGTATCTATCCCCTGCGCATCGGATTTCCTGTACGTTAATCCCGCCCAGAATTCGATATCCGATGAATAGCCCAGAGCCTGTTCGAATTCAAGAGCTTTAGAATCGTATTCCAGGAAGTCCTCATTATAGTAAAGGAGTTCATAATCCGTTCTGAATCTGCCCTCGATACGTTTCCAAATCTTTCCGTTCAATTGCCAGGTGAAGCGGTTCAAAGCGTATGTGCACCATGGGTAATGGTCTGTTCCATAAGGTTGATCGGTATCATAGTAAGTCCTCAAGGTGTATTCCGGGATGTAAGTGTAAGCGAATGTGAATGTTATGTAATATTTAGTGAACTTGATCCGGGGTCTGATGTAAAGATAATTCTTTTCCTGGTTGTTAAGATGCATTGAATATCTGAAGGTGTTGCCGATAGAAAAGACGGTACCGAGCAATCGGCTTTTTGCTTTAAGAAAGAGTTTCGGTGATGAGATGAAATCGTCAGGAGTCTCAAGCTTGAAACTTTCATCCCCTTCATCAACAGCCCGAAGGTCTTCTTCGGAAAGATTGAACAAGTTATCGTCGTATTCGAACGAGTATTCGAGGTCTCCGGAGAATTTCCATGGTTCGGAATTCAGGATGGTTAGTCCGGGTAGAAGCAGGAATAGTATGGTAATTACAATAAGTTTTTCTGTTTTATTAATCATTGAACAAGAATCATCGATAGATTTCCGTATTTCTTTTCTTGTTTTTATTTAAAGTTAAATTTTCATAAAGTCAAGTTTTTTCCTTGATATTTAGCTTGAAACCAATAAATTGAAAAGTGAATTAAGCATTGGAATTTCATAACCGTTCCTGAAGATAATAATGGCGAAACCCCAAAAAAGTGACCTTGATAAATATATATCCGGGATTTACAACTATTGCGACAGATGGTGTGAGCGTTGCAGTATGACGGAGAAGTGTTATCTTTATGCTGAGGACCAGAAGCGGATACAGGTGCATTTGAAAAAGGGGGAGGATCCTTATGACATGGATATTGTCATCAAGGATATCGAGGAGAATTTTAAAAATACTTTCAAGATGATAAGGGATTTTGCGGAGGAGGAGGGTATAGACCTGGATGATCTATCTGATGTCGAATACAAGGAGCCTGTACCAGAGAAGCACCCGGTATTTCAACTTGCGCACAGGTATTTCATGATGGCTAACAAGTATCTTAAGAAGATTCGGGATACCATCCAGGAGTTTGGTATAGACCTTTCAAAAAAGATTCAGATCTTTCCATCTACAATTGAGCATGTTGACAGGCTGAAGGAAGTTGGCAACTGTTATGAGGTAATCCTTTGGTATCATACATTGATCTCTGCCAAGGTTTACCGGGCTTTATGCTCTACGAGGTTCGGTGATGACGAGAACAAGGATGAATTGGACGAGGTTGATATTTATGATTCGGATGGTAGCGCGAAGGTTGCGTATATATCTATCATAAAATCCCTGGCGGCTTTGCGTGATCTGCACACGTGGTTCGAGGAGATCGATAATAAGGAGTTACAGGATGAAACCCTGTCGCTGCTTGTGGTTGTTGACAAGCTTCGGAGAATGGTTGATTCAGTATTCCCGGGTCACAAGGATTTCAAGCGTCCTGGTTTTGATGATTGAGTTATTGGATATATAGTGGTTGATTGTTGAGAAGGGGGGGCTGGCGCGGTTTTTGCTGCTCCTGGCTTGCAAAAAGCGTGACAGCCCTGAACGTGCAAGTTTATTTGATTAAGTCGAAATTCAGAAGGATGTAAATGATACAAATCTAACTTGAGCGAGGAGAAATATGAAATTTTCGAAATCAGCTTTATTAACAGCACTGACAATAATATATGCCCTGGCATGGGGATTGACAAACAACGCAAATGGATACCCAGCAGCGCCAGAATCGACTGCGTTGGTGTCTTTTTCTTATGACGATGGAAGTTCAGCAAGCTATCTGGGAGACCTGACAGCAGGTGATGGCGAAATGATGAAATTCAGCGCAGAACACCCATGCAGCATCTTTACAATATGGTTTTATACTTCCGGAACAGGTGATATGGAAATACATGTATGGGCTGACATGTCAAACCAGGCAGATTTCAGTATCAACTACATCACACCGTTCATCTTTCATTGCGAAGGTACTGGATGGAAAGAGATAAATCTAAGAGACCCACTTGTGCTTCCGGGGTTGACCGTTTTCCATATCGGATATTTCAAGTTCGACGCCCCAGCTCCATACCTGCATTATGCTGACAATCACATAGACGAAGCAAGGGCTCACCTTTACGACGTTAGTGAAGACACATGGTATTATATTGGCTCCGGAGATTATTACTTTCCCTACATGATAAGAGCAGATGGAAAATATTTCGACATAAGAACTGAATTCGAGTTTACAGAAGTCGCTTCAGATGTTGGACTTGGAGGGGGAAGCCTGGTTTCATGGGGTGATTACGATAATGACAACGATGAGGACCTCCTTGCAGGTGGAACGCTTTACAGAAACGATCGTGGACACTTCACCAACGTAACTGCAGAAGCCGGAATATCCGGTGGGGGTGGGGCTACCTGGGGTGATTACGACAATGATGGATACCTCGATTTCTACGTCTGCGCAGGTGCTAATAACGACAAACTCTGGCACAACCTCGGTGATGGTACTTTCGAAGACGTTACAGTTGCCGCTGGAAACCTCTACGACCCATACCCATCTGCAGCCTGTGGGTGGGGTGACTACGATAACGATGGAGATATCGACCTCTACGTGGCGAACGCCGAATTCTGGAGCGATACACTCGTTGAACACTACCCGGATATCTTCTATAAAAACAATGGTGATGGTACCTTCACCGATGCCACGGAAGAAGTTGGAATGGGCGTCGTCGATGATCCGCCACTCTATGGAAGAGGAGTTGCATGGTGTGATTTCGACAAGGATGGCGATCAGGATATATACATTTCAAACTACCGCTTATGCCCTAATTACCTCTGGGTTAATAATGGAGATGGCACGTTTAGCGAAGAAGCGATTGCCCGAGGCGTAGCAGGTGTAAGGATATCCGGTTATTACGGTCATACTATCGGCAGCTGCTGGGGTGATATCAATAATGATGGACTCTTCGATCTCTTCGCGAGCAACCTCGCGCACCCCAGGTTTATAGACTTCTCCGATAAAAGTATGATGTATTTCAACCAGGGAGCACCCTTCTATGTATTCGAAGATATCAGGGAGTATGCAGGGATAACTTACTACGAAACACACTCGAGTCCAGCTTTTGCGGATTACGACAATGACGGCTGGATAGACCTGTTCATCACATGTGTCTATGTTGGTTACTACTCATTTCTATATAAAAATAACCACGACATGACCTTTACTAATGTGAACTACGAATCAGGGGTGTACCTGGATAATGGGTGGGGCTGCGCGTGGGCAGATTATGATAATGATGGAGATATGGACCTCGCGGCAAGACCAAATGGACCACTGTACCTCTACCGGAATAACGGGAATCCTAACAATTGGATTAAATTCAAGCTTGTGGGAACCGTGAGTAATGCATTCGGGATTGGGGCAGTAGTTAAAGTGAAGTGTGGCGATATGTGGCAAATGAGGCAAGTGGAAGCCGGTACAGGAACCCAGGGCTGCCAGAATTCCATGATACAGCACTTCGGCCTTGCCGATGCATCGATAGTGGATACTGTGATAATCCTATGGAGCACAGGGATAGTGGATACCGCTGTCAACCTTCCCGCAAATGATTGGTATATCGCCACAGAAGGGGGAGAAGTAGTTAGCCGTATAAATGAAAAACCAGACAATCTATTACCATTAGATTTTGAAATTGTCAAGTGTTATCCGAACCCTTTTAACTCAAACACAAGCATAGAAGTTTACGTTCCAATAGGATCCAGGCTTAAGATGGCATTGTATGATATAAATGGTAAATTAGCTGAATTAATTTATGATGGGTACATTGAAAAGGGAAAGCATAGAATTACCTGGAATTTTTCTGATAAACTCAGCTCAGGTATATATCTAGTCAAAGCTTCAGTAAATAATTTAATTGTAAGATCAGCGAAGATCATAATAATAAAATAATTTTAAATAAGAGCTTCAAGTTTGCACGATTTGTTCATTTCTTATACCAATGAAAGGATATTAATGAAAAAACTAATATTATTATTATTGTTACTGGTTTATTTGCTTAGTGCGATCAACCTTCACGCTCAGATTGGGGAGCCATTCGATTCCCTTCAAGCTGTAAAATACCTTACGTTCGTCTCAAATGATCTCGATTCCGCCTTCTTCGAAGCTATGAAAGATGCGGGAAGTAATTGGAAGGAACTAGCGGAATTCGTTAAAAATCTCCCGAAAGAGAGAAGGGATGATGGTGTATGGCTGCTTCAAAGAATGCCTCACCTGGATAGATTGGTGGCTACAAACGAAATACTGGCGGAACATGTTGATTATGCATATAAGATAAAAAGTACTGCTCCATACGATATCCCCGATTCCCTGTTCAGAGATTATATTCTCACGTACAGGATATCCTCAGAATCGGTGGAAGCCTATAGAAAACCACTGTACGATAGGTTTTACACAATGTTCAATGGAATTGATGACGCGAAAGATGTCTCAAAATCTATAAATAAATGGGTTGCGGATAATATATCGATTGGAGAACATGAATTCTTCGGTGAAATTCAAACACCACTACTCACACTGAAAAGAAGAGAGGGGACAGAAAGCGAAATTTCGATACTCACGACAGCGATGTTGAAAACATTCGGTATCCCAAGCAGGAATGCCTATGTCCGCTACCTGTTGAATGAAGCTTCAGGGGATAGCTGGGTAGAGGTCTTCTGCGATGGTGAATGGTTGCCTCTTTACCCGCTCCATCCCGAATACTTTGCTAATTTCAACAAGTTTGAAGAAGATAATGAAAAAAATATCACGATAGTGATCACGCACGGCGGATTCGAGAGAAATGAAGTAACAAATTCCTATTCAAAAACGGGATTCGTAAAACTCAGTTTTTTAGACCAGGATAAACCCGCGAAGAAATTTGAACACTTCTCCTTAGCCGTATATAGCGATGGTACTTATTTCCCCCTCGATGACGTTGGAGCTGAAGCCGATACGAACGGTGAATTCATCGCCGAACTCGGAGATGGTAACTACTGGGTTCAAACGGGGGTCAGGGATAAGACCGGGAGCGTCTTTGTAAGAACGGTCCCGTTCAGCATTGAAGTTGATGAAACAGTTTTTATACAGTTAGATGTTACACCACAGGTTTTTATTGACCGGCATGAAACCAAGAAGGGCATGATACCAGCTTTTAATCTTCCTGATTTGGAAGGTAAATTCTTCTCATATAACCAGTTTCTAAAAAAACCAACTGTTTGGGTACTTTTTTCAACTACCAGTGAACCATCAAAGAGAATGCTTCCACAAATAGCAAGGGTTTATGAGGAATTTAAAGACAGCATTGATTTTGTTGGTTTTATTGAAGGTTCAAATGGCGCTGACATGGATATGGAAGTACCCTTCAGGATTTTAATCGATGAAAATGCCGAGTTCGGTTCTATTATCATTGAAATTGGTGACTTCCAGGCGCTGGAAAATCAACTGCCAATAGTATTGTTTACAGATAAGAATTCCGAAGAGTATGAACTGATCCTGATGGGTTATGACCTGAATATCGCTGATGTTCTAAGAAATAAACTCAGTATTTTAAAAGATAAGCAGTAACTATTTTCCTATGAAATTCACTTCAACGCGCCGGTTGATAATTCTGCCCTCAGGCGTGTTATTATTCCCAATGACTATTCTCTGCTTTAATTCGCCTTCCTCCCTTGTAATAGTGTATGGTCTGCTGCTGCCGTAGCCCTCGGGTTTTAGCCTTATGGAATTATCATCTAACCAGTCGTTCAATTCATCCATGGATGTGAAACCCAGGAGAACCATCATATAATTCTTCAAATTTTGGAGTTGCGCGTCAGCTCTCTCTTTGGAAAGGCGAATGTTCCCGCTTTTTGTACCCACAATATCTGTATGTCCACCGACTATCACATCCAAACCTTCCTGGGATTTTATCCTGTCGATGATCTTCTGAGCTATGTACTCAAGCCGGGCGTCAGCGTAACCTGCTTCGGATTCCCTTCCCGCAAATACGAACTGTACCAGTATCAGTCTCTCTGAAATCTGTTCGACATTTGTAAGCTCTACCGTAAGGCTTTCCGATGTGTAAAGTGCCTTTTGCCCCATCGTATCTTCAAGCTCAACTTTGATTCTATAATAATCGTCTATATTTACCAGCTCACCTTCATTGTTCTTCCAATCCCATTTTATTTCAGATGGTACAGTATTGCTATGGTAAAGTTTCTTTACAGCGTCATTATCTGAATTGAAAATCTTGCATGAATAGTCTTTGATCCCCGCGTCAGTTTGCGCTTCAGGAGAGATAATTACGGAGTTATAAACAGGGTCAAGAACGTAATCATCGAATACCTGTTTTTTCCTGTTAGGCTTGAATATAATGGCAGCAGGGGATAGTATTATCTTTACCCTGGGCTCCATGTCATCAATTTCCCTTGAATGAATGAACACCCTCTCCTTTTTAAGTTCCTTATAATTATTAATCAATATATTCCTGATGGTATCGGCAGTAGAAAGCAGATTATGCCTTGAGTTCCTCGGTTCTCCTTCAATGGATACCATTAGATAAATGTCCTTGTTATTTTTGCAGAACTGGCTTATTTCAGAAAACTTATTCAGCGCTTCCGAATCATCTGTAGTTATTTTTTGTATATCGAAAATAAACACGTTTTCGCTCGTAGTAATAGCTGAAATCTCTACTCTCCGGTTTTCTTCAGCGATCAGCTCCGGTCCTTTCGTGGTTCCTCCGAACTGCTCCTTGACCGCCCTGGGTACAGAAAAGTCATAGCCAGTATCCCTTATTTCAATGCGTTCTTGCAGGACTGGAAAAGATTCAGTAAGCTTATCCTTGATAGCTTGCGCTCTCTTCAACGCCAAATCCTTCCCAGCTTGCTTGGATTTTCTCCCTTCACTTGCAGGATTCCAATAACCCTCCAAGAAAAGATTAACACCAGGATTGTCAAGCAGCCGTTGCCCAATTAGGTCTAGAAACCTGTTAAAACGAGAATCAACAGTACTACTATTTACGTCGAAAAATATAATAGGAATTATAGGTTCATCTTCCACTATCGACGTGATTTGTTTTAATTTAAGTATTTGCCGTTTTGCTGTAAAAGAAGTCTGCGGTTTCTCTACTATCTCTATTTTTGATTTTTCCTCGTTGTTCTCTTCATCGGCTTCAAGAACATCATTTTTCTCATCAATTTTGATAACGAATTCATGCTTCCCTGATATTTCAGGAATCCAATCAAACTCGACTTCCTTGAAACCGCCCTTCTCAACTCTATCAACTTTTACTTCGGTAAGCTTTTTTCCGTTCTTTTCAACACCCACCCAAAAACCCTTTGCGGGTCTTCTTCCAGTGTTTTCAAGTGTGCAGCTTGCCTTTATGGAATCCCCTATTATAGGGTGTCCCTTCTTAATGAATGCTCCCTTTGTGATTGTCAGGTCAGGATATAATGGGGGAGGAGGTTTGAACCGAAAATTGAAGTAAAAATGATGAGTTGTAGGCAGGTTCGAATAAGGGTAGAAAAAATTATAACCGATCTCAAAACCGTTCTTTGGATGGAACCGGTAATTAAACCCTAAACTGGCAGTATTGAAATTCAACTCTGTATTTATATTAAACCTATTAGGCAACAACCAGTAATCAAGGTTTAAAATACCATTGATATTTTTATTGAAATCCTTATCCTCATTAATATATACGAAGTTCGTTTTTACGTTGAAATCTGGTGTTATCCCGTATTCAGCCTCTAAGCCTATCTCAAAAGGTATAGCATCTTTTTCACCTTTTTCCAAAGCCATGTTCGGCTGGTTTAAATTCCTGCAATAGATACCATAATAAGAATTTCTGAAATTGTAGCACGCGCCTAAACCGAATCCAAATCCCCATTTTGAATAGCCATATTCTTCAAACAAGGGATCAGGTTCTCCAAGCTGAAAATTGTCTTCTCTGTACCTTCTGTTCAGTATCTCCATGTTTAAACCCCCAAATAAACCAGCCCTGTCCATCTCCTCTTGTATACTTCTTGGTTTGGTTAACCTCTTACCGTAACTTAAAAGGTATTCCTGTTCACTGTACATAGGGGAGAAAAAACTCAATATGGATACACCAGTTCCACTATTTTCAAAAATATGTCCAAACCTTAATCCACCTTTGGATAAATTATCTCCGATACCCCAGAAAAACTTGTAATAATCGACTATTAGTAAATCCTGCTTCAGACAAGTTATAGATGCAGGATTCTGAAAGGAATGAAATGTGTGAGATTTTGCACTCTCATATACAAATGCTCTTACTTTCACAGTATGAGATAATAAAAATATTAAGGCTAAAAAAATGAATATAAAAAGCGATTTGGTTTTCATATAAAAAAGTAACAATTCAAAGATATTCGGTTTGCCTGTTGAAATGATATAATATCTAATGATAAGGAATATTGTATCATGGATTTTTTGAAGTACTAATAAATCTCTGTCTCCAAAATATGGTCATACTTTGGAAGTATCTATTTCAATCTGCCTCCCCTGTCTGCATTTTGCTTTGAGGGTGTTTCTGAATTTTCAGTTCCAGGTGGCTCAGCTTCAGATGCCGCTGCTGCAGGTTTTGAATTTTGGGATTGTATGAAGTGCATGCCAAGGACAAGCGTCGCTTCAACTGACTTGGTTTCAATGTTATTACCTTGTTCTATTTGTAATCCCATGGAGCGTATATCAATCAGTTTATCCATATTATTCAAACCACTTATGAAGTTTTTTAAATTAATGAAACTTCCATTTGCTATGAATGTAACTTCATACATCCTTCCAAGTTTGCTGTCCTCTTCCTTCAAAGGTTCAATACTCCGGTTTGACAATTTAGATATGACCGCAAGGGAATCTATACTTCTCATAACCTTTGCCCGTTTAAAAGGAGGGATAGAAAGAGCATTAATATCGATTTGAAAATTCTCAATGGGGACTTTAGGAATCCTGCTTTCAGTGCAGAAGCTAATTTGATCACCCAATTGTTCAGTGAACAGTATTTTTATGCTTTCGACACCTCCACTTAAGCTCAGGCTTTGATTTAGTTCGTTGATTGCGGAGTCGTTCGCCACATACCCCTCTATTAGCAGCTTAAGGTCACTTGTCTTTAATACAGTTTGGCTCGGGAAATTTAAATTCTCTATCACGTATAGTAGCTTAACTAAACCTTCATTTGCCTGTTTTATTTGAATGATAGACTCATCTGTGGTTAATACTTTTGGTTTTGGTTCAATGGGTTTTGAAGTCGTATCGGAAATGGGTTCTGTAACTTCCTTTTTAAAAAATCCAGTTATAGGTGTATCAGTCATGGTCAGGAATATGTATCCTACAAGACCTAAAGCCATAACCAGACACGCAAAAAGTATCGATATAAAGATCGGATTGCTTCTTCGCTTATTTTTCTTGTTTTCATTCGGTTCAATTACAGGCTTTTTGCCTGATTGAAAAAGATTTAATCTAATTATGTCACTCATCGTTTGCCCTGAGAGATAATCCTACTGGCAGAAAAAATTTCGACCAGTTTGTGGTTGGTTTTTTCTTGAATGAAATTTTAAAATTCGGACTATTAAAAGGGTTGTCATCCTGGTAAGGAATGCCAATTGCCTTTGTAATCATATCAGCTGTTTCCAGATTAATTAAAGAACCTAAAAAATACATGCTGGTTGGTTTTTTAGTACCGAGGCTCAAACCTATCGATTTAAAGAGTGAATTAAAATTCCGGGTGAACATTTCATTGAATTTTGATACTATATCAGTTGAGGGTATTATACCTCTCCTAAGTGAATTTATCATTTCACGGTAAGCCGGAAAGACTCCTCCATATATAAATCTGCCTTCATTCACCAGAAACATAGATGTGAAGGATTCCTCAATATCAATAAACAATATTTTCCCGTCAGGTATAGAATCTTCCCCGAAAATATAACAGTTATAAGCTGCTACCGGTTCAGGGTCCGCCGCTATGGGCTTCAATCCAATAGACCTGAGAAATAAAATCCTTTCACTCAGAATTTCGTTTGGTACCGCAGCTATAGTGAACAATCCAGAACCTGGTGAAAATGATATTCCCATATTGTAAGCGCTTATAGAGTAAGTTTTTACGGGATTAAGTAAAACGTTGCTCATTTCCCATTCGAACCAATCAGGGAATACATTCAGGATTTCCCTGCTAACCTCAAGTTCCTTTATAGTAATGAATTGTGTTGGGATATTTATTGATGCTGAATCAGTTTGAGTTTTAAGTTCGCCAAGAAGGTTTTGAGCTATGAGACTCAGTTCGTTAATGTTTTGTAAACGACCACCTTTGACCAGTCCTGGGGATAACTCTACCTGACCCCATTTATCTATTACAGCCTTCGACTTTATTATCTGGGACTGTACTATTAGCAATTCCCCATCAGTCAGGGCAATTCCCAGATTTTTTTCCTTTTTACTCATATTGCTGTTATTTCAATTCCCAGGAGTATGCTCCGTTCACTACTACGCCATGTCCGTTAGGACAGGTAATGGAATAAAATAAAGAATCCTTAACGGTGAATATGTACATACTGTTTTCCTGTGGGCATTTAAAATCAATAGTGTCAGCTTTGATCGGTATGCCATCGATATTGTCTGGCATGAAAGGCATTAGTTTCATAATATCATCAGTATATACGTGATGAATGACTTCCTCCTCCTCTTCAACGTCTTCTTCTCCATCAGTAGTATCAATGACAGTTGTATCCTCTATTTGACCTCCGCTAATATAATAATTGAGTTCAGCCTCAGCAAGGATCTTAAGCTTTAATCTGCAAGTCTCTTCGTAGTTTTGTTCTTTTTCCTTACGTAAATAGGGGATGGTTAAGGCAGCTACTACTCCTACTATCAAGATTAAAATAATTACGTCAAGAAGTGAGATTCCTCTTCGCTTCAACATGCTTTCTCCTTTAGTATTGTCTTATTATGATTACATTATTTTTTTTGTCTATTTTTTTTCTAAATATTATTGATCCGTTTTATCATCATTAGATTCATTTTCCGGGAGTTTTCTACTATCCTGTTGATCAATAATATTCTCAGGATTCTGTTTTGATTCTTTGTCTTCAATAATATTTTTGGTGGATTGGTTAATTGTGTTTATTGTAATTAGAGTATCGATCTTGTTGTAGGTTTCCTCACTTATTCCCTCGATCTCCTTGAGTTGTTCTATCGAAGTATAGCCACGTATCTGTATTCTGTAATCAATGATCGATTGAGCTGTGCTTGAATCAATATCAGGGAGTGTCAGAAGATTTTCAAAAGTGGCTTCATTAATGTTCAAGGCATTTGTTTCCTCTTCATAAGGTATATTCAATACTTTTAATTCCGGTTGCATAGGTGTGGTAATACCACGGACTTCCTCTTCTTCTTTTGGTAGATCTTCCTGAATTTCGGTCTCTTCAATTTGCTTCTCAGCGTTTTTAACAATTATAAGTGGTTTCAGCTTTTCAAATGTCTTCGGTCCGATACCCTTAACTTCGACTATCTCATCAATACTCTTGAAGCCATTATTTGCTTCCCTGTATTCGATTATTCTCTGACCGTAAACATCTCCAATTCCAGGCAGGCTTTTTAATTCGTCAAGCGAAGCAGTATTAATGTTTACTAGTTTACCTGCTTCCGCATAACAAGCATTCAGAAATAAAAAAGAATATATCAACAGCAAAAATGCAAAAGGTATTGCGAAACACCTGGGCGATTTAGTTCGAGTTGATTCCGGAATTGACAACTCCATTTTATTCATCCTTTACAGTAATATTGTCTTTCATTTGTTCGAATGTACTGGGTCCGATACCTTTGACTTTTTGTATATCTGATATTGTCTTAAATCCACCATGTTCTTCACGGTATTCAATTATCTTAGCAGCGGTAGAAGGCCCGATTCTAGGCAGAAAATCCAATTCCTCCGCTGAAGCAGTGTTGATATTTATCTTTATGTTAGCAGGTAATCCCGTCCTCTTCTTGTAATGATCAGGTTCCTGTGCATCAGTTGTATTACTATCAGTTCTGATACTGTCATTTACTTCACTGACTTCACTATATGGGCTGTGCTCACTTTCCTGCGCTGTTAATAATTCGTGTGCAATAATCACCCTTTTGTATTTTAGAAACATGATCGTACTGCCAACTAAAACAAAGACCAATATAAACAAGATTATTCTCTGTTCCTCTTTTGTGAGCCACTTTT
>JAFGQG010000097.1 GCA_016935765.1 bacterium | reverse complement strand
GGCGAATCGTCTTGCGTTTGGCGGCAGCGTTAAGAGAAATTAGTTTAATTTATGACCCTCACATTTCCCATTATTCATCCTAATACAAGGATGTTTATATAAGAGGTTCTCTAATGCTACAATAATCGACCATCTACGATGGTTTGCCTTCTATTATGGTTCTAACTATATACGTTATTCCAAATTATTCAGTTATTTTCTTATTTTCCCCCCGGTGTTCCTTAGTGTTTTCGCTTGCCCCGTGAGATATTTTTTTCTTCTTCTTTATCTCATCGGGGTGGCGGTTTTTTGTTTTTTTTTGCATTGCTAATTGTCCACTGATTAATTGCTCCAGTCTCTCCTTCCCCCGCCAAGCGGGACACATTCATGAGTCCCCTACCCCGGAGACGAAGAATTTACAAACTCCATAATTTATTTTCTCGGTGACTCCGTGACTCTGTGGTTTTTAGTTTTCTATTTCCTCATTTTCTTTTTTGTTCCTTGCTTTATACCTGCATTAATAATATAATAGAATGAAATAAATTTACCGAATACAAAAATCCCTCGAAAGGAGTAAACACAAATGTGGAAAAATAGCATTCAATTAGCCGTTTTAATACTTGCAACCGCATTATTTTTCTCAATCGCCTCAGCGTACCAGGATGCCCCCGTTGAAATAATCAGCTCGAACCTGTCAGAGACCATATTGGAGATAAACATCGAAGAACCGGCGGTCACCCCCGTCGTGGTCGATGGCTCGGTGTTCCACAGGATAGATATCCCTAAAACGAAAACACTATCCAACCACGGCGAACCTGCCATCCCCTTTATCTCTGCGTTTCTCGCTATATCTGACTTCGGATCCCCCAATTGCGAAATACTTGACATAGATGATTATTATATGACAAATATTATTCCGGTACCCTACCAGGATGAAGACCTCGAGGATATCTATAAAAGCGATGGCGCATATCAAGGCAATGCGCCATTCCCCGGTGAAATAGTAACTACCGGCGCTCCGGTAATCTTCAGGGACTTCCGGCTGACCATGCTGACCTTTTACCCCGTTCAGTACGACCCGCAGAGAGAGGAAATAAGGATAATCAAGCGTGTCAGGGTAAGGATTTCCGTGCATGGCGCAGGTGATAATCCGAAAACTTCGAACCGTTTGGCTATATCCAGCGCTTTTCTTCCGCTGTACCAAAACGTTATCACGAACTTCAACCACGTTGCGTACGCGCGACCGGTTCAGCTTGGAAGGTACCTCCTCATCACGAGGGATAGTTTCAACGCCGAGGTGCTTCAGCTCTACAACTGGAAGAAGAGAATGGGTTTCGACCCGGTCCTGGTGAACCTTTACGAGGACATCGGCTACGGTTCACTGCCCACTTCCCGGGACATCAAGGCATACATTCGGAACGCGTATCTCAACTGGGAAGTGCCTCCAGATTACGTGGTGCTGGTCGGCGACGTCGAAATGGGCACTTACGGCGCCTTCCCCGACTACCCCTACTACAGCTACTTCGAGGGCGACGAGTTTCCATCCGACTTCAAATACACGCTTCTCGAAGGCGACGACTACTTCCCTGAAGTTATGATCGGGCGCATCTCCGTGGACAACCCAGGGGAAGCCCATACTGCCATCTCCAAGATAACCAAGTACGAGCGGGAGCCATACATGGACGAGACCGACTGGTACATAAAGGGAGTGAGTATCGCCGCGAACTGCTGCGGAACCCCCCAACCGGTAACCCCCCGGCTGACAGCGCTATGGAACAGGGAACTCTTTCTCGAGCACGGCTTCACGGAGGTGGACACAGTCTTTTGTTACGGCTATACAAGCTGTACTCACACATCTTCACAAATATCAGCAATTTTCAATGAAGGTCTGAGCATCATCAGCTATCGCGGGTGGGCGAGCAGCCTCGGATGGACTTACCCGAACTATGGCGTGAGCAACATCATGGGGCTCTCCAATGGCTGGAAACTGCCGGTTATGACGAGCATCGTATGCGGAACCGGGAATTTCAATCATTCGACTACCGACCCGTGCTTTGGTGAAGCCTGGATAAGGGCAGGGTCGCCATCCAGCCCGAAGGGGGGCGTCGCGTTCTACGGAGCGTCTGACCCGTTCACGCACACCAAGTGGAACAACCCGAACGACGAGGGATTTTACTGGGCGCTGTTCAAATTCGCGGAGACCGCGACCATAGGTCAATGCGTCGCAAACGCCAAGATGAACATCTTCAAAAGCTTCCCGGACAGGACCGACACTACTGATGGAGTGCCCCATTACTTCCACGTTTACAACATACTCGGCGACCCGTCAACACCGATCTGGACGGAGATCCCACACACACTAACCGTCAGTCATCCCGCTGAGATTCTGATAGGGCAGAATTCCTTCGATATTACTGTAGAACGAGAAGGAGCGCCTTTGAAAAACGCCCTCGTATGTCTGTATGCGACCGAATCCGTTCAGATACACGGCTTTACGGATGACACCGGATTCATCAACTTTACTCTAAACACGACCTCCCTCACCACATCAGATTCCATGCTCATCACTGTCACCAAGCACAACTGCCATCCATACCTTGCGACGCTGCCCGTATCAGAAGGATTGGGAGTGCTGAGTGTCAGCGACCTGGTGATTGATGACAGCCATCCGGGGAACGGCGACGGCATGATAAACCCCGGCGAAGGGGTACGGCTGGAGGTGCAGCTTCAACCTCACGGTTCAGGGCTTCCGGAAGTGGTCGCAAGGTTGTTCTCACGAAATCCAGCAGTGACAGTCGAAGATACACTGAACGAATATGGCGATATACTTACCGAAGACGACACCACCTGGGGCGATGGCGACTATTCCTTCGACGTGGATTACACGGTTGAAGCAGGGGAAATAATAAGGCTGGAACTGGAAATCATAACCGGACCGCACATAAAAGACACTTGCAACATCAACCTGGAAGTTTACGCCCCGAAACTTGAGTTTGTTTCCTTGTCCGAATCCTCAGGAGACGGCATTTTCTCCCCGGGAGAGGAAGTGAATCTCGAGGTCTCGCTTGCAAATACCGGCAATTTCGCGGCAAGCAGCCTCGAGGGAGTTCTCAGCGCTGAGACATCGTTCGGCATTACTATTCTCGATGGCGAAGCATCATTCCCAGGTATCAACCCAGCGGATACGATGTCGAACTACGGCTCGTTCACCTTCAGCATCTCCGGCGAATACGAAGAAGGTGTGTACGAGATGCTGCTCCTGAATCTGACCGCCGACTGGTTCCGCGACGAGTTCAAGATCCCCATCCTCATCGGCAATGCGGTTTCAACCGCTTACACCGGTCCGGACAATTATGGCTACTATTGCTATGATAATTATGACGAAGGTTTTCATCGCGCAAGGTCCTACAACTGGGCAGAAATCGACACTGCTTACGGGGGCTCCGGTACTTACGTTTACATGGAGGAGGAGACCAACATCACAGTGGGATTGCCCTTTACCTTCCAGTATTACGGGCACTCATACGACAGCGTTACCATCTGTGAGAACGGCTGGCTGTCATTCGGGAGAACTACCGCGGTGGACTTCTACAACCGGAACATACCAAATCCATCCTGCGCGCCGGCGCAGGTTTCAGCCTTCTGGGACGACCTCTCACCGGGAAGCGTTTTCTACATGAGCGATCCCGCGAACCACCGCTTCATCGTAGAATGGAGCAGAATGGAAGGGCGGTACGACAGCATCCAGACCTTCGAAGCCATACTCTACGATCCCGAATATTACGAAACTCCAACCGGGGACGGCGAGATATTGGTCCAATACAAGGCGGTTGTGAATAACGATGACGTAAACGAATTCGCCACGGTTGGCATCGAATCGCCCGACCAGGAGGATGGGCTGGAATACACCTACTGCAATTTCTACCCGTATTCCGCGAGGGAGCTGGAACCCGGATTAGCGCTATTGTTCACGACCAATACACCCATGATGGCGGTGGATGAAGCACCCAAGCTCCCTGAGAGTTACGAATTCATCAAATGCTACCCGAATCCATTCAATAGCACGGTCTCTATCGAAATCGCGCTTACAGCGGACGTGCAGGCGAATCAGGTACAGCTTGAAATTTACGATTTGAATGGCAAACTAGTACATTCCTTTGACAATGGAAACAGGAGACCGGTTACCGATCACTGGTCACCTATTACTGAATTCACATGGACTCCTGAGGATAATCTAAGCAGCGGCATCTACTTCATTCGCTTGACAGATGGCAAAAATACTGTTATAACATCAAGGGTGTTATTATTAAGATAATAGAATTATATGCAAATTAGTTGCAGCACCTGTTATGATATCCTAATATTGTAAGCTAATGGATGAATGGATGGTTGAGTGAATGGATGGAGGGACAGACAAAATCTTTGATAAGAATATGCTTCGCTATGTTTTTTAACTTGCGATACCAGGGAAAAGGTTTATAATTATTGTTAAGGTACAAGTTAATAGCAAAAAATGGTACGGGACATCATGGTTTATTATTCATATAGCTGGATGAAAAACCATCCCCCGCGGAAACGGGGCACGCATTCATCCATTCCTCCAAACATTTGATAACGGTCTCTTGTATGGTTTATTTTTATATACACGTTCAACTAAATTTTCGACTCAATTTTCTGGAAAAAGGGGTATTGAAATGTTCAGGGTAATAACAATAGCTATAATGTTGGTTCTGCTGATGGTTCAAGCGGTGTTGCCTTACGAAGCGATCATAAGGGCTAACAGGTACAAGAAGGAAGACAAAGGAATATGGATCAAAGTCTCCTTATTGAATGGTGAAGATTATTTAGCCGAGCTTGTTGCGGTAGATGATTCAACGATTTATTTAACGAGGGAAAACTTTGACCGGGATCTATATGCCATCGAGATGAGGATAAATGACGTAAAAAATATTCATTTTTTCGACAGGAAAACATTCTGGTCGGGGGTAAAATATGGGGCTTTACTTGGCGCAGGATTAGGCGCTATAATGATGGTGTTTGTGATCATCGATGCTTCGAAGGAAACCGATCCATTATTTGCCGGGTTAATTTTGCTTGGTGTCCTGGCGGCTACGCCGGTGGTGTTGCTGATTTCGGGCGCAGTGGGCGCTCTTTCCGGGGGTATTTCCGGAGCTACTAAGGCAAAAGACAGCATCACCGTATTTTTACTTTCCGAACAGGAAGTTGAAAACCTCATGATCGAGTTAAAAACGGTCAGCAGGTACAATTCACTCCCTCCTTATTATAAAACTCTTCCCGTGATTTCATCTGGTGTTTATAACAGAGATCCTGTCGAAATGAAAGATGATACCGAGATGGAGGAAATGCAGAACAAGGTTTACGATGAGTACTAAAACCAATCTCTAATATTTTAAAATCAATATAACTATTATCAAACAGCTGAAAATTTGTGAAATATTCGAGTTAACTAGGGTTGGCGGGATTTTTGATGCTGAAAGCTTTCAAAAATCGTGACAATCCGGACAAACGCATTGATATTCTTTGGAAAACCTTGCAAATCCACACATTCGCCATTTTTTTATTGATAACTAATTAATTGATATTATATTAGTGTAAATCTGTCTTTTTTAATAGAATATTCCAGGAGGAATATCATGTACAAGCAGAACAAACTGAAATGGATAATCAAACGGAATGGAAGGTCGGTTAAATTCGATCAGCAGCGCATAACTAACGCAATATTCAAAGCTGAGTTGGAACTCGGGTACGAAGATATTCCCCTTGCAGAAAGAATCTCTGATAAGGTCGTGGAACACCTGAACGAAATATACACGAACAACTACCCTCCCAGCGTCGAAGAGATCCAGGATATAGTTATCGAAACGCTTAAACAGGAAGGTCGCACCGAAACAGCATTCGCATATTCACATTACCGCAATGAACAAGCGAGGAAAAGGGAGCAGAAGAACGCGCAGGTCATAACGAACGACAGAATACCATACAAGCTACTCTGGGAGGAGTACGTCTGGAACGTCGAACATAACTGCGATTCAGTAGCAAAGTTAAACAAGATAATTGAGATCGGCGAGTTCCCCGAACTGGTAGCCGAAACTGAGAAGCTGTACACCAGCCGAATCGAAGACGCCGTTGCTAAGATATTAGCCAGGAAGGATGCTATCAAGTTCGTCATAGTTGCGGGTCCCTCCAGCTCTGGTAAGACAACCACCACAATCAGGATAAGCGAGGAGCTGAAGAAGCACAGGATCGAATTTAAAAGCATGGTGCTGGATAATTACTACAAGAACCTCGAAGAGCAACCGAAGGATGAATTTGGTGATTACGATTTCGAAACCCCTGAAGCCCTCGACCTCGAACTCATTAACGATCACTTCTCCAGGATTATGAAAGGTGAGACCGTTCAGATGCCCATCTTCGATTTTCAGGAGGGCAATAGAGCGGAAGATACAGTGCCTTTCAAACTCGAACCAAACCAGATGCTGCTTCTCGATAGTCTGCACGGACTATACGACAAACTGACCGCGAGTATCGATAAAGAAAACATGTTCAAATTATACATAGAGACGTTAAGCCAGATAAAGGACCTGAATAACGAGTTCATAAGGTGGACGGACATTCGCCTGCTGAGACGATGCATTCGGGATAGCTGGAGCAGGAACTACGATCCATTCATGACCGTGGGGCACTGGCATTACGTCCGCCGAAGCGAAATGCAGCATATCGTTCCGTTCATCGGCACTGTCGATCATATATTCAATGGCTCACTCCAGTACGAGCTCCCCGTATTGAAGAAGCATTTGTGGAAGTATTTCAAGGATGTAGTGAAGTTATATGAGAACAAACCGCGAAGGTTCGACGCCTTCATCAGGGCGCAAAGAGTGCACGACCTTCTCGAGACCGTGCATGATGTTAGCGATGAAGACGAACACACAATACCGCGAAATTCGCTGATGAGGGAGTATATCGGGGGAAGCGTTTATGAGTATTGAATATCGAATATCGATTAAAGATTGAAGATTTACGATGTAACCCAACAGCACCACACCATAAAAGAAATGATAATTGATTAATGATTATTGATTATTACCTACCGCCACCCCCCAAAAATAAAACAAAATTTCAGTAATATTATCATAATTTAGCAAGGAAAAAAATGTCAAGAAATATTAGTTTAAAAGAATTCATAGATGAAGTGCAAAGTCGAATCGGTATCCATTCAAAGGAAACTCTCAAAAAGATTATTATTCAATGGGCTAAAGATACTCCCCCAAAAGACCGGGAAATATTTTTGTCAAAGCTGGCTCCAGTTACTCCCGAAAAACCTGAATACGACCAGAGCTTAATAGATTCTATCGATGTACTTTTAACGAAGGTTAAGAACGGTGGTTTTTGTACCGGCTGGGGGTGGGACCATAAAATAGGGGAGGAAAGAGCTTATGGGGATGAAAGCTGGGCATACGAGGTGGACTCCTTTTTCGACGAGGCAAATGGTGCCTTGATGAGTGGTTACTTTGAAATAGCGAAAGAGGCATACTCAAAATTATTCGAAATCCTCGATTATGGCACCGATGACGGACAACTCCCCGGAGCTTCTGATCCTGAAGATATGATAGATACCGACCTTGGAGAAGCCCGAGCATTATACCTTCGGGCAGTTTATCTATCACCCCCCGCTGACAAACGCATAGAAAATCTGTTAGGTACTTTTAATAAATTCGAATACGAAACCGGCGATAACTTGAACCTAACATCGGTTATCAATGCTGGTACCGAATCCCTGCCAGGTTTTGATGATTTCCTGGATTCATGGATAGACACCCTTAAAAGCAGTAAATACAGATTTGCTCAGTACTTACTACGTGAAGCGGTCAAGCTTTCCGGGGGAATTCCTGGTATTGCAGAACTTGCTCACAAGGAAGGGAAAAACCATCCTGGCGCTTACGTCGAATGGATCAAAACATTAGAAGATAAAGGGGATTTTAAAGCAATGCTCGAAGCCACTCAAAAAGGGCTTGCAGAAGTGCCAAAGAATTACCTTCTACGGGCTGAAATTGCTGAAGGACTGGTCCGAGCCGGGGAATATTTAAAGGATAAAAATGAGAAATTGACTGGCTGCCATGAAGCGTTTTATTCCGATCCTTCACTAAAGTATCTCCTACCACTATTATACGAAGCAGAGAAACAGATTTGCTACCAGAAAGAGATCGAAACTGCTATTAATCGAGTACGAGAGCTTCTTGAACACGGGAAAAAACCGGTACAATATTTTTCTCAAGTAAATAGAGAGACAGAAGAAGCTTATGCCTCTGAAATCTTATTAACTCAAGCGTATCTATTTGCAAGTCGGTATGAAGAGGCATTTAATATATGCGCAGAAAAAGATACATCGGGTTGGAATTATGATGATGACCATAAAAATCTGGTACTCCCGTTCTTTCTTGTCTTACTTTCCAGGGACAAAGGACTATCTTCAACGCCAAATATAAAAGTTATCTGGGAAAAGACCGTAAAAAGAGCTTGTGGGTGGCATTATAGAAATGATGAACAGGAGAAGCATTTCCGGCAGCTTATGGGCAAAGTAATACATTCCATTAACCTTTCGGATGAGGAAAAGAAAAAATACACCGAGTGGTGCATAGAGGAGATTGGAAAGATAGTGGATGCAATAGTAAGTAAAAAACGCCTGCATAGTTATGATAAAGCAGCGAATTTGCTTTTAGCAGCCGGGGAAATGCTTGCCACTATAGGTAAGAAAGCGGAAGGTTCTGATTTGATTGAAACTTATAGCAAGAAGTATTATCGTTATTCCGCTTTCAGGCGGGAGTTACGAAGTGCTTTAAAAGTGTTGGGGATGTTAGATATCTCACGTCTCTGGACTTTATAGTGAAGTAGGGAACAACTGGAAAAGGTGTACTATACCGTGTTTCAAAAGGGGCATTACGGGCACTGGTAAGTGTCTATTAGCTTCAGAATCAGCGAATTATAATTTTAGAAAATAAAAGAAGATTTACAAATTTTTCATAAATTCGGCTTTCTAAAATTGCTCGCCATCAATAATAAAAGTAATAGATAAAAAAAAGAGGAAATATGGTAAATCGAATTATGAGATTTGATTTTTCTTGCATCCTCTTTGGAATTATCATTTTTTTTAAAAAAGATATAAACACAAACACTTAGCTTATTTATATTTGGAATTTTCCTGTTATCTCAGTTAGAATTTGAATCATGAAAAATAAGAATAACAATGAAATATATTTTATGTATCTTCCTTTTGTAAGAATCATTCCAGAGGAAGAATTTAAGATCGGTAAAGCTTTAGTTTTTCCAGATGAAGATGTATATTGGCTGGATAAATTTAATAACACACGCCCTAAGTTTCTTAGTATATTTCGTAAAATTAAATTTAATGGTTCATTAAAAAAAGAGAGAAAAAAAGAAGATTTGTTAAGGGGTACAATTGTAACCTCAGATGATTGGAGTTGGTTAGTTGAACACATTGAATCAATTATATCCATAATCTACTTCCTCGGGGGAAATTCTGAAATGGATAAAACTCCTGCTGAGACATTTTATTGGTATCCTTTTGTAAAAACATCAGCTGGGAATGATGAATATGTGATTATTCGCAATAAAAAATCTCAAATGTTAACCTCACATGATTCAATCATAACCCCTCCAATGCATTTATTTCATGCTCCAATTGGATACGTTATTGACAGGAGTGTATACAAATCATACACTAATATTATTTCTTTATTTGATAAAAATCCTTATAATGAAATTGTTGTTGCTTCAAGATATTATTTTAAAACTAAGTATAGTGACCTTCTGATTAGTCCATATACAATGGATTTAGTCTATATTTTTGCTGCGTTTCAAGCGTTATTCCAAATTGAAGGTCATGATATAGGGAAAAAAATAGCATGTGAATTGTACAAAAAATTTTCTGAGTTATGTAATATTTATGACTGGATTAAGGAAGCTTATGATGCTAGATCTTATATTGTTCATGCTGGTGAAAGTTATGCCCAGAGGTATAAACCAGCGTTTGATAAGTTCAAATCAACTGGAATTTCTAATAATGTTTTTATTCTATCTTTAATTCTAAGAAAGCTTATTGAAGAAGAACTTAAACAGTATGGGCCTAAGGACACAGTAGCTCAGATTCTATCCCATGTAGTAGTTCACAGTTGGGAAAGCGTTGAAATAGAAAGGTTTTTCACATCAGATGAACATTGGCATGAGATTTGGAAAGAATTAAAACAAAAAAATTCAATCGATACTATTATAAACTATGAAGGTGAAAATTTTGTACAGTTTAGAGAAAAAGTTGTTGGATTTCTTCAATTTCATCGCTGGGGTTACATGAAAGAAAAAATTAAAGAAGAGCTGGTAATTAAAGCAATAAAAATAGTTATTCGAATTATTCTTAAAAGCCCTCCTTTTCATTTGTTTAAAGAAGGATATAAAGACCAGGCTGATGAATTATATTCTTTGTTAGATTCACCAAAAGCAAATGAAGATAAAATTATGGGAATAAGTGATGATTTTAAAATAGAATCAATTAATAAATTTCCTCCCGATTGGTTAGAATTATTACCTCGTCTTAATCCACAAAAATCATTTCCACTGATGATTATGGCGTTACTTGTCCATTTATGCGTATATTTTAGACCCCATCTTTTTTTGCTGAATCCTTATCCTATTGAATAACTATCTAAATATTTGACTGTTTTTTTTAAAACACATCCATCTAATTTCCAAATCGTTAAACGTTTGGCGGTTGCGTCTGAAAAAAAATTGGATTATTAAAAAAACCTTCTAAATTCTCTTATTTTCGTTTCTTTCTTTGCGTCTCCGTGTCTCTGTGTTTAACCCTTTTTTTCCGGTCTTCTCTTTCACTTATAAAATCATTATTCCTTGTTCATTATTCATAATCAAGTCTTGGTCTTGGGTCCCAGAGGTAGCCCACTCCCCTGCTTTAGCAATTCAAGGTTAAATTTTACATCAGTAACGCAGGTGGACCACATCCTACATTGGTTCTTTCACTTCTCAAACCGCTAATTTTAACCACTGTAGCTCACTTGCAGTTTTACCATTAAAGTCTTTCTTAGCCAAGGTGGTCTGCAATCGTTGATTTGAGAAGTAGATCAAGGACTTCGATTAACTATAACCTTCTTACATGTCCGTGTTTTTTTCTCCTTCGTGAATCTGCAATCATTGATCGTTGATCTTAAATCAATCCGTCCCTCTATCCTGCTTCTTCCCCTTCTCCGTAATCATCTTACCCAAATCTTCCATGAACCTCGAACCCGAGGCTCCCTCGACCGTTTTCACCGCTATCCCCTGAATTTTTCCATAAGCTTCGATCAACTGGGCTGAGAGCGAATCTATCTTAATTTTCTGGTCCTTTACAAGCTTCTCGAGATGCTCAATCTTATTCTCATAAACATTCTTCTTACCCTCAAAATCCTTATTCAATAATTCATCCTTATTCTTCATTTCGAGATGTAGTTTGGTTTTTTCCTCCTCGACTGCTTCCGTGACCGCTTTGGTCAACTCATTCGGAAAAGAATCCACTTTCTTCTGTAATATATCGATGTCTTTTTCCCTCTCGCTCAGCACTTTTTCCCTTTCGTCCATTTCTTTTTGCGCTTCGGCAATCTGGATTTGGTGTTCCTCTTTTTCCTTAGCAATCTGCTTTTTCAAGGTATCCATTTCATCATTGTATTTGTCTAAAGTAAGCTGTTTTTCACGCTCGAACTTATAAAGATACTCCTCTTTCTCCCGGGCGCGACGCTTCTGCTCTACTTCATATTGTTCCTTAGATGCTTGCTCATGCTCGCTTTTTTCCTTTTCCCACTGGTCTCTTAACTGCTCCATTTCTTGCTCGAATTCCTCTTTCTTCTGCTGCTGCGTATCCATCAAAGCTGCAAGGGAATAAGCCGATTTCTCGATCTCATACAACTCACTCAATTCCTCGTTTTTTACTCCGATAGCAACCTTTATTTTATTGTATTTGTTGATCTCGGCTTCCAGTTTTTCGCCAATTTCAGAAAGCTTTCGGCCAATGTCACCCTTTAGATTACCGATCCGATTATTGATACTTTCTACAGATAATGAATCCGCAACCTCGATAACCTCCTTTTCCTTCTTTTCCTCGAGTTTTTTCTCGGGTTTCAATTCCAACTCACCCTTTTCCTCATATTTTTCCAACAACTGTTTGTAAGCTTCGAGCATTTCTTTCTTCGTGTTCGTCATACTTACCTTGGGTGGGGAGTTTCCCTTTTTTACCATTTTATCCCTCCTTATTAATACAGATAATTTCTATATTTTTAATGTTTTTGATTTATTATCATTTCAAAATACTATCAATTTTTTAAACTGAAATTATTTACACTACATGGTATATTCTTATTTTCAAATTTAACTTCGCTTATTAATTAAGTTAATTGATTTTTAAATATAAAATTATTCTTGAAAAAATAATTTGTAGTTTTGTATCTTGAATTGGCCAGGATTCTTAAAATACAAGGGATAGACCTTTAGCAGTTCAGGGGTCGTTCCCCGGATCCTCGGAGTGCGTCCCTGCTGAGAGTTTAATTTTCACTCAGAAACCTGCCCCTTGCTGTTTAAGTTTTCGTATTTTGTTATTGTTCTATTCTATCGAAACAAAATAAATAATATGTTCTAGTAAACCGAAACAATTTTTTAGTTTATTTACTGCATAATTTTCTGAATTTAAAATTTCCCCTTGCATCATTAACTTCATTTCCCTATTATTTATAACGGTAAAACAGCAGTAAAAATTTCGTGAATAACCTTGAATTATCTATTTATGATTACCATCGACTGCAGAGAAAAACCATCAGGTATCATCGAACTCTTCGAGAAAAACGAGACTGAATTCAAGGTCGAGAAATTAAGGTATGCCGACTACATCATCAACGACCTAATCGCTATCGAAAGAAAAACAGCGCAGGATTTTATCATCTCCATCATGGACGGGAGACTGTTCAGACAGGTGATAAACCTCATCAAAAACTACGATTATACATGCCTGATAATCGAAGGGAATCCCTTTAATACCAAATATAATATTAAACGGGAAGCTATAGAGGGCGCTCTGATCGAGACCGAAATATTCCTCAGGACTCCCGTGATGTTCACGAAAAGTTTCAAGGATACATATCGGCGGTTGGTAGAGATCCACGAACATACCATTAAGATAATAAAGGGAGTGGTTAAGCGCCCCGGATATAAGCCAAAGAGAATGATGAACAAGCAGCTCTTCATCCTGCAGGGATTGCCACATATCGGGAAGGTCCTGTCAAAGCGCTTGCTCAAACACTTCGGGTCGCTGGTAAATGTCTTCAATGCCTCGGAAGAAAAGCTTACTAAAGTCAAGGGGATCAATACTAAAATCGCCAGGGAAATAATTGAAACAATTCAAAGGAAATTCGATGGATAATACTATCATGATTCTCAAACCCGAAAGATGCAATTCATGGCTTTTTTCGATTGTATTAATAGGGTTTTCATTCGTTTACAGAGCGCTATACTTGGATAAATAAAATCAGCATTTTTTCTTTTTACAGTCATCCATCCATCCTACCATCCAATTTCGCTTTGTTATTAAAAAACCACTTGATTTTTTTATCTGTGATGATATATTTAATTAATTGTTATACACACTATTATGAACAAAATAAGCATAATAATCCCCGTCTATAACGCTGAAAAGACTATTGAACCGCTCCTGAAGGCGCTGGAGAACCAAACCGTCAGCAAGAAACAACTTCAGATAATACTTGTGGACAACCGGTCAACAGATAACACGCTAAAAATAATCGACAAATACCTGGACAAGCTCCCGATAACTGTCACCCCCGAATACGAGACGCAGAACTCTTATGCTGCGAGAAATAAGGGGTTGAAAAGGGCTGAGGGGGAAGTAATATGCTTCCTGGATTCGGACTGCATCCCGGATAAGGACTGGCTCAGGGAAGGTATCAAATACTTCCAGACGTACCCTGACAGATACCTCGTTGCAGGAGTAATAAAGTGCGCGTTCGAAGACATGAACAATATCATCGAAATCTATGATTCCACAGTCCATCTCGACCAGGAATACTACGTCCAAATTGGAGGGTCTGGCGCGGGAAATCTCTTCGCCAGGAAGGAAGTGATCGATAAAATAAAGGGGTTCGAGGAACGCATTATATCAGGCGGCGATTTCGAATTCTGCAGAAGGGCGCAGCAGAATGGTTTCAAGCTCTATTACAACCGCAAAACCATCGTCCATCACCCTACTATGAGAACACTGAATGAATTATTGAGAAAATCCATCCGTTTCGGGATAGGAGACACCCAGTTATGGCGAATAAAAAAAACGAAAAAGCTTTATTTTCTGAATCCACTGAACTATATCCCGGGTCCCGCTTTTTTTCAAAAGGTTTATAAACACAAGAGGCAGAATCTGATCATTCCGCTCATGTTTCTATTCTGTGTCGAAGCCTTTGCAAGAGCAGTATCAAATTTCGTTGAATTTATGAAACTTGCTATCTTCAATGAAAATATCAATGCCTAAGATATTAATTACAAATCCCTACCACTGGGAATCTGCCGCGCATGTGGGAATGCACCATTACACCAGGTACTTCGCGCGATTTAATTGGGATGCTGCGTTTATTTCCGAGCCGATTTCTCCACTTCACTTTATATATCCACGGACATTCAGCACAACCTGTAGCAAGTTCAAAACCTGGCGAAAGGGCGGCAAAGTCACGGAGGAGGGAGTCTTCTCCTACACACCGATGACGCTTCTTCCCGCGCGGGAAATGCCCTTACTGAGGTCTCAATTCGCATGTAAAAATTCGATAAAATTTACCGTGCCTAATTTATTGAAATTCCTGAGAAAAAAAGACTTCGGAAAAGTAGACGTTCTGTGGAACGATTCTACGAGATACTACCAACTCTCTGACGAAATTGAGCACAAAATTTCAATTATCAGGATTCCTGACGAGATAAAGTTGTTCCAGACCCTGCCTATGTTTCTTAAGGGTAAAGAGGAGGAAATAATCAAACGGGCTGACATCGTGATAACTGTATCGCGGACTCTCATGGAGAAGCTTTCGCAACTCAGGAAAGGAAACCTTTATTACGTTCCAAACGGCGTTGATTTCGAGCACTTCTCTCAGGCTGAATGGCACATTCCACATGATATTCATGTCATCCCGGAACCCAGGATTATCTTCATTGGCGTAATTGGGAACTGGGTCGACTGGGAACTTATCAAGCACGCGGCTAAAATGCTGCCATCGTTCCAGTTTGTTTTCATCGGACCGGTTCAAATAAAAACCGGAACATCAAAGAACAACCATAATATCCACTTGCTCGGTTCGAGGGATTACTCTCAAATTCCTAATTACCTCAAGTCCTGCCAGGTGGGAATCCTGCCTTTCCACAGGACCGAATTCGTGGATAGCATCCACCCTATTAAATTATACGAATACATGGCTTGCGGTTTACCGGTTGTTGCCACGAACTGGCGTGAGATGATGGAAATAGGGTCACCTGCTTACCTCGCTGAAAACTATGAAGAGTTCGTAACGTACCTCCAGAAAGCAGTGGAATTAAGCAACGACACCACGGAGCGGGAGAAGCTGATCGATTACGCCTCCATGAACACCTGGAAGTCAAGGTTTGAAGAAGTGCTTAGAATTATAAATAAGCAAGAAGAAGGATGATTGAATGGATGGATGCCCCTATCGTTTGGGCAGGAGATGTATGGTAAGATAAAAATGCACTCAAACATCTAAGAAATGCATAAGTAATGTTGAGAATATCATAAATAATCAGGACATTAGAATCATGAAGATCGGGATAAACGGAAGGTTTTTAACACACAGGATAACCGGCGTGGAAAGGGTCGCACATAATTTATTGACAAATCTTCTAAAATTTGATAATGAAAACGAGTACTTCCTATACTCCCCTATAGATAATATCGATGAGAAGTGGGATAGATATCCCAACCTGAAAACCGTAAAATCGGGTATAAAATCTACAACCAAGGGCAAACTCCATCTATGGGAACAAAAAACGCTGCCGAAACTCACTGAACAATACGGAAACTCCGTTCTCTACAACCCGATAAACACAGCTCCCCTTAAGCAGAATATTCCATTCGTTCTTCACCTGCACGGTATAGAATACAAATTATTGCCGCAAGCTTACTCCAGGTCATTCCGCCTGTACTACAATTTTCTCATACCGCGGATCAGTGAATCAGCCGCAATGATAATCACGGTTTCCAACAGCTCGAAGCGCGACATAATAAAACACTTAAAATTGCCCATGGATAAGGTTAAAGTAATCTATAACGGAGTCGATGATGCTTTTTTCAGAGATGAGAGCGAGAGGGAAACCGCCCGTTCACCCATCACTGAGCCTTATATACTGTTCGTAGGATCAACCTCACCTGTGAAGAACGTTTCAACCCTGATAGAAGCGTACAAAATTTACCTGGAAAGAACAACTGAGAATCCATTGAAACTGGCGATAGTTGGATGTTCCAACGAAAATTTTCGGGACTCCGAGATAAACATTTCGAGTATTAAGAGAATGGTTATACTGCCTGGTTATGCTGAAACCAGTGATTTAGTTAATTATTACCATCATGCTCGGATCTTTGTATTCCCTTCACTATACGAGGCTTTTGGCTTACCCCCTCTCGAAGCCATGGCAGCCGGAGTGCCCGTGATCGCTTCCAACTCGTCGTCATTGCCCGAGATAATCGGGGACGCCGGGCTCCTGGTCGAACCGAAAGATGCCAATTCTATAGCCCAAAAGATCACCAAATTATCTACTAACGATATATTATACAACGAATTGAGAAGAAAGGGAATAGAGAGGGCAAGGGAATTCAGCTGGGAGAAAAGCGCTATCAAATTGCTTCAGACCTTCAAAGAAATATAGGATGATAGATTTTTAGCTTGATAAAACATACGAATAAGATAATTTAGTGTAATTAAAGTGACAAAATGAAAAGTAAACGCATAAAAATTGCTCTTGTCCAGGATTTTTTGAATCAATACGGCGGAGCTGAAAGGGTTCTTGAAGCCATACATGAATTATACCCGGAAGCAGACGTTTATACCCTTATTCACGAGCCTGCCAGATTACCTGACAACTTTAAGACATGGAAAATCCATGAATCTCCCTATACCTCGCTTATACCCTTCAGGAACAAGATCTACAAAGGTCTGCTTCCCGCCTACCCCATGCTTATTGAACAATTTGATTTCAGAAAATACGACATAGTAATCTCTTCTTCGTACCTTTTTGCAAAAGGTGTATTAACTCCCTCAACCACCTGCCATATCTGTTACTGCCATACTCCGATGCGCCAGGCATGGGAACTTTATCATACCTACAAGGAGCATTATGGAAAAGGCTTATTATCGATCTACTACACAAAAGTCTTTCACTATATCAGGCTCTGGGATATCGCTTCCAAAAACCGCGTGGACTACTTTATTGCGAACTCAAAAACAGTCCGGAATAGAATTAAAAAGTACTATAGAAGGGAGGCGGAAGTAATATTCCCCCCTGTAGATACACATAAATTTTCGATATCTGTAAATGTCGATGATTATTATTTATGCTTATCTAGGCTGGTTCCATACAAGAGAACAGACCTTGCTGTTCGAGCTTTCAATAAGCTCGGGAAGAAACTGGTAGTTGCCGGTGACGGACCCGAGTTGAAAAAGCTGAAAAAAATCGCCAAGAAGAACATAGAATTCGTAGGCAGCGTGTCTGACGATGAAAAGGGAAAGTTATTATCAAAATGCAATGCATTAATATTCCCCGGCTTAGAGGATTTCGGTATCGTTCCTGTGGAGGCTCAAGCATCCGGAAGACCGGTCATTGCTTACAGAGGCGGGGGAGCGCTTGAAACAGTGGAGGAAAATAAAACAGGCGTATTCTTTAATGAGTTTACTCCTGATTCCCTGGTCTCCGCGGTGCATAAACTGGCAAAACTACAATTTGAACCCGAAGAGATTAGAAACCTCTCATTCAGATTCGACAGGAAAGTATTCCTTCATAAGTTCAGGCAATACCTGGAAAGCGCTTATACTGAGTTTAACAAACTATATTGATCCCGATATCGCTGATTGACTTTTTTAGAGAAATCCTAAAGGCAATATTACCATTATTGTGAAAATGTTCTTTCAGCCATAACAAATAAAGAAAGTGGAGTAAAATGGACTTATCTGTTAATTACTTAGGCAAGCGCTTCGATAATCCTTTCGTATTAGCCGCCGGACCACCTTCCGCTAATGCTGACATGATTTCCAGAGCGTTCGAAGCCGGATGGGCGGGTGCAGTTGTAAAAACGCTTATCAAAGAGCCTGTAAAGAACTATCTGAATCGTTTCGCATCTAACAGGATCGGGGATAAAATAATAGCTTTCCAGAATATTGAGTTGTTGAGCGAAATGACTCCGGATGATTGGTACAGGGATATCAAGAAAATAAAGGATAATTATCCATGCAAGATACTAATCGCAAGCATAATGGGCGACGCAAGAAGCCCCGACCAATGGATCGAATTGGGCATTGGCTGCCAGGAGGCTGGAGCGGACTTTCTAGAGCTGAATTTTTCGTGTCCGCATGGCTACCCGGAGAAGGGTAAAGGAGCCGCGATCGGGCAAAACGCCGAATACTCTGCCAGGATAGTCGAGTGGATAGCCGAGGAACAAGCATTGAACCTGCCTGTTATAGTTAAAATGACCGGGGCGGTTCCTGATATTTCGTACATAGGTGAAGCTGTTGCAGCGGCTGGAGCAGACGGATTCTGCGCGATTAACACCTTTCCGGCGATAATGGGCTTTGACCTGAATACCCTCAAACCGAAAGCATCTGTTGCAGGATACAGTACCGCCGGGGGTTACTCCGGTCCCGGTCTCAAACCCATCGCGTTGAGGTGTGTTAGCGACCTGGCTAAATCGCCCGGACTCCCGATAATGGGCGGCGGAGGAATTGACTCCGGTTATGATGCAGCCGAATTCATTCTTCTGGGTGCATCTATTATACAGGTATGCACCGCTGTCATGTTAAGCGGTTTTGATATCATAACCAAACTTAAGGAAGAACTTATGGAGTTCATGAGCTGGCATGAATTCACAAAGATCGACGATTTCATCGGTATCGGAAACAAACAGATAAAAAAATTCTCGGAACTTGACAATGAATACTCTGTAAAAGCCAGTGTGGACCATGAAATCTGCAGGGGCTGCACAACATGTTTTGTTGCCTGCAGAGATGCAGGTTACCAGGCTATCGAAATTCAAGATATGCTGGCGCAGATAAACCGGGCTGTTTGCAGGGGGTGCTCCCTCTGTTTTCAGGTCTGCCCGACCGGGGCTATTACTATGGAAGAATGTTGAATACTATAAAATCTATGCTATGGAAATTTTGAAAGGAGATTTGAAATGAGCAGATATGTCATGATTTTGTTAGGTTTATTGCTATTATTCTCACTGAATTGCGGTCCGAAAGTTATGGTGCCTCCAAAAATAGATCTCGTAACCTACGAGGTCCTTGGACTGGTGGAATTTTCATCGAATACTGAAGGCAACCTTTCCAGCTATGCTACTCATAACTTCCTGGAAGCGATAACAGAGGATCAAACCGGAATACGCGTCGTAGAGTTGGGGAAGGAAGCTGATATTCTTGCAGAGTTAAATCAATCGAGAATGGGTCCTGAAGCCATCAAAGCCATCGGTGAGAAGTACGCCTTGAAAACCATCATTACCGGCAATCTCGAAGTTGGCGAACCCTCCCCTGACATCGATTTCTGGGGTAGTTTTAAGAATATGAACATAAGCACTGACGTTGAAGCAACACTTACCGCAAAAATGGTTGAAACTGCATCAGGAGCAACTGTATGGACAGGTTCTGCAACCGATACCAGGGAAATAACAGGAGTTGGACTATACGGAAACACCTTCCACTTCGATTCCGAGGACCCTGACAAAGCTTATGGCAAATTAGTCAATTCGCTCGTTGAACAAGCAACGGAGGATTTTCGAGTCACCTGGACCCGAAAATAGCTATATGTAAAAAAGTAAAAAACTCTGTTTTAATATTGTGTCTTTGGATTACAAATTGAATATCGATTAACGAACGATGATTTTTGAAAGCAATCTTAATGTTTAATTTAGATGTTCTGCAATCGGGAATCCTTAATCAACTGAAGCAATTGACTTTGGGAGTTTTCCCTGAAAACATCCTTGTTCGTAAAGCACTTTTGCATGTAATAAAGGCAGAATAATGATTTCAAGAGAAATCAGGATTAAACTGCCACCATTTCTCTTTCAGGTCCGAGCTGGAGCTCCAGGGGCACCATCTGAATCCCGTCCACCATAATAGTACTCCAATAAATGCCGATCAGGGAGCTGAAAGACTGTGAAGATATGGTAAACCCGACCTCGACTTCGCTCTTTCCATCCACGATAATTCTCAGGGGACCATAAGTCATCCATTTCGTGTTATATTTCGGTTTACCGCCATTATCACCACCGTTACCGCCATTGTGTCCATTTCTGGAAAAGAACAGGTAATCGGTCTGGTAGATCTTTACTTCCTTCGAAATGTACTCGTCATTTCTTATCACAATTGTACCATGAATATTCTCATCGATACCCGCATCGAACTTATCAATGCAACCCCTGTTGATTGTAACTTCAAGATCGTTAGCTGAAATATCCTTGAATCCATTAGTTGAAACCGTAAGCCCCGAGTGGACGATCCTGATAAGTTTACACTTCTTTCCCACCACATTTCCTCCTTACACTTAATCTCTTACATACACCTTTTTATGGTTTTTTGTATCCGATGCCCACTCTTCTTCCGGATAATCTTCAGGATTTGGAGTGGGCATCTCAAAAACGCGGCGAACGAGAATTCCCCTTCTACCCTCGTTTGCCCTTATGTAAAACAATCTGAATGGCTTTTGCTTGCGTTTTTTCGTATTCATGCGCTACCTCGTTCCACTTACAAGCTTGTTGTTGTACGAATATGTGTTGATACTAGCATTGTTTTGATAACCCATGTTACTGGTTTCCTGGACTATTTCGAACTTGAAAGGGAGAGAATATTGACCTGCCGGCAGGTTTTCCGATGCGCCAGCCAACTTGAACTGAACGGTCACATTGCTCCTGTCTCCTTCACCCTGAAACAACTCCTCATAGCTGTCTGTAATTAACTGGTATTCCCTCTCTCCTTCAATACTTCCGGCACCGTTCCCGTCCGATGTGCGTTTTATAAAAACCTCGAAGTCGCTTGCCCAGTCAGAATCCGCCAATTTAACTTTGACTGTCCATTTACTGTCCTGATGGGAGTCTGACACGTTTAAAGCCACTGCATCAATTATAGCAGGATGAGTTACTTCGAAAACATTGGTTGTGTTCTTTGCTATATCCTTTTTATCCAGTGCGAGATTTACGTTCCCGGAAACCGTAAGTTTGATTTCTGCATATGCAGATGTACTAAAGAAAAGTATCGAAATAAGAACAAAGCATACAATTAACGATTTCATATAGACCTCCTGGGTATTCATAACTCACCTCTTTAATCTCACTACCAAATATATATTATTAAAAATATAATGTCAAGAAAATTTTTAAAAATATGTATACAATTATGTATTATTTATTCATTATTATTAGTAGCTTTTATGGTCTTATTTAATGAATACTCGATATTTGGCTCTTTTGTTTACTGTTTTTAAAGAGTGTTAATCCTTTGTTATAGATTTATAATTTAAAACAGTTTTAACGGTACTTTATGAACAAAATTTCGCATTGATTTTTTGGAGGTTAAAATAAAAGTGCCCACCCGCGTATTTGCGAATGGGCACAATCCAGAGAAAAATCTACTTTCACTGCTGGAAATTATTTGGGTAATGCTTTCGTATATCTCTCATAAGGTGACAAACCGCTTTTATAATTATAGAGCGAGTCAGGAATATCTTTTGGAATGACCTGTTCAACCTTTATTGCGCTTATCTTGCTAGGCGTACCTCTATGGGAATTGTAGTTAACTGAATAAAAATTAACAACGGCTGGAGTCATTTCCTTCAACTCTTCGAGAGTAATATTCATGTTTTTCTCATCCTTAATGGTCAAACCTGTTATAGTTGGATTAGGTTCCATTAACGGTTCGTCTTTATTACTATTCATTATTCCAAACCTAGAAGAAGTATTATTACTATTGTATATCTGAGTGGGCTGGAAATAAAATTCCTCCCCGGAAATATTCATTTTATCCCTGAATATTTGCTTTAATAGTCCTGTGTAGTTATACTCGTGGATCTCAAAAACCGATTCTGGTGGTGGCAGCGGAATGATACCAAGTTCATCTGGGATTAATAGTTCAAAAGAAACTGAAACAAATAAAACAACCAAGAAAAATGCCAGTGCCTTGTTTTTCTTATTTAGTTTATACATTTTTTACCTCCCTCTCCAAAAGACTGCCGATGATTTTTGTGGAAAGATGTTTGCTTTTTGTTGAAATATTTCACCGGTACTCATCTGAATGGACATTGTAGCCTGGTCCCCTATGCCGATATGGGCTGTGGGAGCTGTAGGAACACCCTCACCGAGAGGTATGTTCGATTTTAGGACCACGTCGTCCAGGTACTCATCTTTGCCAAAAGTCTGTACTGAGGGTTCAGGAGTACCAGTCATATAATAGACACCGAATAATCTGCCATCACCGCCGAATTCACATATATCAAGGTTGGGTTTGAAAGTAGTAAAAAATACAGTCTCACCCAGAACCGCCGGTTCCGTTGTAACCCTTTCTCCCATTGAAAATTGAACGTACCAGCCATCCGATTTTTCAACTTCCATAACGAGTTCGGGATAGGTCATCTCTCCTCCAGGGGCACCTTTAACAGTATATCCGGTATCGGTTTCATATATTTCACAATTTGATACGTCATAAAGATCGCTCAGTTTAATCGTTCCTGATCCGGTGTTCCAGTATTTATCTTTAATTCCAAGGAAATATTGGCTTGAAATGTCTTTTTCATCAGAATTGGAGGTATATCTGCCAGTACCGAATAGAACCCATATATTTCCATAATAATCCATAGAAATTGACGGCCCGGATTGAATTGGGCGTTGAATATCGATCAAGCATGAAACGTTCCACTGAGCCGGATCAGTGTCCTCATGGAAATTCAGCCTGTACATTTTGCCCTCCCAGGTTTGAGTACCTGCTTTATAAATGTTCACGCCAAAATAGACCAGGTCCGAATTGAAATCCATATCGACATCAACACAAACCGGATCGCCGAGACACGAATTCGCGTCGGGGATTTGGTATTTATAAGCAAGCTGTCCTGTTTGAAGATCAACTACAAAGATGTACGCGTTCTTATCGCTTATACCTTCGATATCTGTTGGACCCGAGCCAAATATTAGATACCAGGAGGAATCTATCTGTGCCATTGATGGATAAGTAGTAGTGTACCTGAGGTCACGGTCATGGAAAAACCATAATAATTCGTAATTTAGCGGGTCGGTAATATCGATCGCCATAAATGAAGAGGATAGAGTATCACCGGTTACAGTGGGACAGGGGGTACCCCCGAAATTCTGACCACAGATAAGCAAAGTTCCCCAGCCCCCTACATGCGTATCATCGGGGGTGAATATGCGCGCGTCAACCGCTTTTAACTTTAGATCTATGAAATATACGTGACAATAATTCGGCTCTTTCAACCATTTTAGGTGCGGAAGAAGGTTAAACGGTATGACACCCCATAGTTCCGCACCCAAATCATATCCGTCGCCCTCCAGTTTACCCGGCGAATTCGGGCTTCCTGTTTCAATATATCTACCAGCGTTAAATGCCTTCAATACTCCATCATTCCCACCGATATACAACATACCTCGTCTATCCTGATTATCTATATAATATTCCATATAACCCCTGTCGTTATAAAGTAGATCGAACCTTTCTCTTGGCTCTGAAACATATACAGGTCTGGAATTTATTATATCGCTTATCTTCCAAACATTACCATCGACAGTCCTGTTCCGGTAATATGGATAATCAACTCCTCTTACGTATTGAATCAATGAATCCGCGCTTGCCTCAGTTGCATTCATATAGTCCTTGATCGCTTCTGAATTATCATCAGTAAAATTTGTAAGTTTATATTCTGTTTCAAGGGATGCTTCCAATGAGTCGCTTTCAGGAACTACAGCTTTAATGTTCCTGGTATTGGGAGACCGTGTTAACATCTTTTTGCCTGCATTCCAGCAAAAGTTCGCTTCATCAATCGGTAAATAGTCCACATAATTATCAACGATACAATCGCCGTCTGTATCCTCATAACGCTTACAAATAGTATTATGCCCGTCATATTTAACCTTTACTATATAATCGTCTGTGACATCCAGGTAATTATCACCATCAGTATCTTCTCTTAAATTTCCTTTCTGGTCCAGCCAGAGAGCCTGAACATTCCCTATCCATCCGAGGTTCGTCTGCCCTATTAGTTTTTTGGGCGCGAAAATCGCCTGAAATGCATTGCCTTCCCCTTTAATGGAATTCGTAACGACCGATACCGCAGAGGCCGCATCAAGGCGAATTAATATGTCATCAAAGATCGCTTTTAAAGCAGCTTCAAGTTCATAGCCGTCAATAGCTTCATAATATGTATCAGGAATACCGTCGTTGTTAGCATCCCACTCACCCTGAAGGTCCGGTATCAGGTTGCCGTTGTCATCATCGAATCCGCCATTGCGGCAAGCTCTTTTTATCAGTGTTGTCGCTTTATCTTCCTCTTCACCGAAAATATAAATACCGTATAAAAACAAACTCAGGTTATAGTCAGGCCAATCCTTTCTCAAATCGGTTGTTCGGGCATAAAGTGCTACGTCACGAAGGTCTTCGGAACCGTAATCATCCCAGTACTCAGGAACTGAGTCGGGTTCATAACTATCATATTCCTTAAGCCATGCAGGAACATTTTCGTCATGGGTGGGTTCCCCGTCAGTAATAAGGATGATAAAATTCTTTTCACATCCATATATAATAGGATCATGAGCTTTATAGTTGCTATTTGTGAAATAACCTCTTTCTCCGCCAAAGTATAGAGTAGCTTCGTAATATGTCTCGCCCAGTGTGGTCCACGTTGATGGTGTAATGTTTTCGATCTGGGTTATTATATTGGCCCCGGGATTGCCCACATAGTCAGCAACGTATCCACCTTCTTCATCGTTGAAGAATATCAGTCCGAGGTCCAGTCTCTCAGAAACACCCTGCAACACTCCGGATATTTCTTCTTCTTCAGTTCTTATGTAAATCCTTCCAAGTAGAACCCCATTAAAATACAGATCGTTCCCGTACATCATGTATTCATTCAAATCATGATATTTTTTATATGATCGACTGGCTTTACTGTCGGTTGGTTCCCCGACCAAAATCTTCACACCGGTATATAGTCTTGAAAGGCATTTACCACCCGTCATGACTCTTCGGGCAACGTCTATTCTTCTCATCGACACCCAATTAAGAAAGTTCCCACTGAACCTGTTGTTTATAGGATCAGCAGTACCTATCCATGTGGTTATAATTTCGTAAACATTGCTCTGGTACTCGTAATATTTAGTGGGGTCTGCATACCCATAATAACGGATTGCAGGATTGTAGGGTCCGAAATAAGCTTGCTCATTCATACTACCAGAATTATCGAAAATAATACAAACATTTGCAGGGGCGCTCCACGAGACGAACGGAGGATACTTGCAGGGCATACTTCCCAAGCCTGGTAAAGGCTGAGGAGGATTACCGGCGGTATCACATTCTGTTGGCGTGAAATCTGAACATCCTGACAAGTTACAGGAACGGACCTTGTAACAATGCTGTGAGCCCGGTTCAAGTGGATAGTCTTTATAGATCTGGGCATCATAATCAGCCTCCGCCTCGTTACCGTCCCTGTAAATTTCATACCAGTACGCTGTGGTGGCACTGTCATCCCAGAAAAGATCGATCGCGGCGGAATCACCCGTCTGAACCACGAAATTAAACGGTGGAGGCGGTGGATCAACCATTCCCGGGTATTCGCATTCTTCTTTGGTCCACCTTGTTTCATACCATTTATCATTGTACCAGAGTCTTGCCCTCAAGGCGTAACAGTACTTTGTTCCCGAGGTCAAACCGCAGTCCGAATAGGCTATAGAATCCGTGTAAGCTAAAAACACTCCATCCCTTGTTATCTCGTATCTCACATACCATCCAGCGATAGGATCAATGTAATTCTCATACCAGTGAGCGTTCCAGTACATGTCAACACAAGTGGGCGCTCCTGACTGCAGAGTAAAACCGTTTGGGGCACTATCAGCCGCTATACCTTCCCCCACAAATCCAAACAAAAAAACCAATACCGGGAATAAAATCAACAATTCTGTTTTTTTCATTTCGACCACCCCTTTAAAACTTTTTTTCTTAAATCCATCATTTTTAAACCTCCTTTTCCAATTTTCACTAACAAAATTAAATCATTTACATAAATAAGTCAAGTACTTTTTTATATTTTATATATATTTTTATTCATATTTTATGTATTGTTTTATGTATATTATTTGTATTAAT
>JAFGQG010000096.1 GCA_016935765.1 bacterium | reverse complement strand
ACTAATATCGAATATCGCCTGCCCCGATTACTCGGGGATTAACGAGTTAAGATTGAAGAAGTGAAAGAAAAACCATAAAACATCTTGTAGCCGCAGGTCTTTAGACTGCGCGGTTGAAGCAATGGGAATAAAAAAAATAACCACCACGGAGACACGGAGTCACGGAGAGAAAAGAAAACAGCAAACGGTAAGTAATGAAAGAAACAGACTACATAGGACAAAACACAGTACCCAGAAATGAACAAAATGTACAAGAGGTAGCCGCAGGTCTTTAGACTGCGCTGTTGAAGCAATGGGAGTAGAAAAAATAACCACCGCTGAGACACTGAGTCACAGAGAATGAAGTAGTAAGTATTTGGTATTAAGTAGTCAGGTTAAAATACAGGGGATATAGGGAGAGGCAAGAGAAAGAACCAATCAAGAATTATCATTGAACATTTATCAATTATCAATTAACAATAAAAGAGGGGTGACTAAAAAACATATTTAGAGATTTACAGATTCTCCGCCAGAATTTTAGCAATTTTTTCGCGGTTTGTCAACTTATTATTAAGAAGAATGGCGAAGCAGAGTGTTTCCCCGGTCTCTTTCGAATCGAAATAACCAGCGAGTGTATTTACATTATGCAGGGAGCCGGTCTTGGAGTAAATACCATCTTTTTCCTGCAGTAACTCCTTATATGGATGAAAGTATTGGAGCAGTTCGCACATTTGGTGCGTGGTGACTTTGTTCTGTCTGCAGATTCCGGAACCTTCCAATACCACGAACTCATCCCACCCGACCCTGGATTTTAAAAATGTACTAAGGGCGCGAATGCCCCTGTCCAGGTTTGCTGGAGGTCCATAAAGATAAGCCCCCAGGTAGAGCATTAATTGATTTGCAACAAGGTTGTTCGAATATTCGAACAGACCTGCTAAGATCTGCCTGATAGATTTAGATGATCTGTGAATATAAAATGGTTTCATTCCCTCCGGAACCTGCCTCTTCTCGATACCCCCTTTAAATTGAATGCCATTTTTTTTAAAGATTTCCTTGATAAGCTCGCCAGCGTAGATCAATTGCTTATCCGGATTGACTGCCAAATTTATCCTGAATTTCCCTTTCTTACCCTGTGAGAGAGCTAATTTTTTTGCTAGAGGAGTCAAAGGTGTTTGTTCTTCAGCGCTGGTTACCTCTCCGTTATTGGAAACATTAACGTATATAGTATTAAAATTTACAAGCAAAGCGCTATTAAGGGCGTCGTAAGGGTTCAGGCTGTGCGAGATCCCTGGCACCATTATGTTGTGTTCAAAATAAGTGTTGTCAAGGTAAAGGGAGTTTAACGGCTTCTTAAGTAACACGGAGAGTGTATCCGCTATCAGGGCGATTTCTTCCGAAATAAAAAACGGGTCTCCATAACCCTTTACGTAGAGGTTCTGCATCGAGTCGAGGGAAAAATCCGTATTGAACCTGAATTCGTCGATATCAAGCGTATCAAGTAAAGCTGAAGCCGTGGCTATCTTAAGAATCGATGCGGGTACAAGCAACTTGTCTTCCCTGAGCGAATAGACAATATTACCCTTAAGATCAGTTACGCATATCGATCCATCGCCGCTTAATTTTTTGAGGTTATCTTTCCACTCTTCGGTGAAAGCGGTTTGCGCGATCAAAATGATGATTAATAGTATTAAGGTTATCGATCGGCTCAATTTATTATTAATCATTAATTTAGCCTCCTTATTATAATTTTCAATATTTACAGAAATTACAAAAAAAATATAAAATGAAACTTAATGAAAATAAAACTTGACAATTTTCATACCTATTATAGTATGTGTATATAAATATAATCAAAACATAATTATTCTTTAAAACATAATAAATGTCAAATTAAGAAGGAGAAGGTCGATGGGCGAAATAACTCATATCCATCCACACAAACACACTCACACGCATCAGCACCGTCACGAAGATGGAACAATTCATTCACACGAACACATGCATATACATACCCATGTGCATTCACATGATCAGAAGCACCCCGAAGGTCAGATGAAAAAGCATGATGATCATCCGCATACAGATTTGGAACTTATCGGGCACAAGCACGAGCATAGAAAAGCAGTGCCTGTATAAATATGTCATATTTTTATCTGACGCGTACATTTCTGCTTAGGGTTTTCTAATTATTCTCTTCGCGGCATCTTGAGATTTTATAGCCTTGCTTTTCAAGCATGGCAATTATACCGTCATCTCCGCCAAGGTGACCAGCGCCTACTGCAATGAAGGCGTTCCCGTTTTTTAGGTACTCCTGCATCCTTTCAACCATGAGATGGTTTCGCTTAGTAATTAGGTTATCGTATAAATCCTCGTATTCTTCTTCCACCAATTCCCCATTCATGTAATTCGTCAAACCTTCCAGGTCGCCTTGCAGGTAATAGCTTATCATCGTTTCCAATATCTCATCGAATTTCTCGTATTCTTCAACGTTTTTCTCGAGCATCTGGATTTGTTCTTCTAGTGTGAGGTTATCGAATATCATCACCTGTTCTTTCACGGTTTCCAGTCCAGCCGTCTCCTTGCCCTTTTCCACAGCTTCGTTGTATAAAGCCATATCCATCGGTTGTTCTTCAAGCCCTGGAGGAATTGCTATAATACTGTATAATACCCATGGTTTGATCATATTGAACATCTCGATGTTTTGTCCCTTTTCTGTGAGTATATCACTTACCCGCTGATAGAGCTCTTCCGACATGAGAGTCTTAAGTGTTTTCCCTTCAGGCAACATGATGTATTGAGCTAATTCAGTCATGGCGTTGAGGTCCATCTCCACTTCCAAAACGTATATATCAGCTTCGTTGTACCTGTTGCGAACCACGTTAGGAAGGTCCAATATCCTTTCGTCAGGAAGGTGAAAAGTTCCAAGAAGATAAGAGGGGTTTTCTCCTTCGATCTTCCAGAGCATCGGGAGGGCTTCAGGTTCGGTCTTGACCTCCGGCTTCGATGCGCAACTTATCAATAGGAGTAGTGAAAACAGCAGAAGGATTTTTGTGAGATTCCTGTTAGTGATTTTCATTTTAACCTCCTGGGATAAAAGTTCTATAATTAACTCCCTGGTGTTAATTCAGTTATATTAACTCCCCGGAGTTAATTTTAATAGTATTAATTTTTTATATCTTTCAAGAAACATCCGTAATGCACCATTCCCAGCCCTTTGCAATCGGCGGTTTAATGCTGCTGTCGTAATTCCCAGTCTATTGGCATTTTCTTTTTTTTAAATTTTGCCATTATATTATTTTATACTGCTTTAATATTGCTGAACATTAAAATATTAGTTAACAATATAATTGTGATTGAAACTTAATTCAATAAAAAAAATGGTATTCAGAATTTTTACATTTTCTTCCCTGCTTTTTTCCAGTCATCGAGAAAGCGTTTTATCCCGATATCAGTTAGGGGATGCTTGAACATCTTTTCGAGCACGGCGAACGGGATGGTAGCGACATCCGCGCCCATCAGTGCGGCTTCAAGAACGTGAAGTGGATGCCTGACACTGGCGACCAGAACCTCCGTTTCGAAAGCGTAATTATCAAAGATGGTCACGATCTCTCCCACAAGTTCCATACCTTGGTGGCTGATATCGTCCAGTCTTCCCACGAACGGCGACACGAATTTCGCACCTGCCTTAGCTGCCATCAGGGCTTGAAGGGGCGAGAATATAAGCGTTTCGTTCACACCAATCCCCTCATCTGATAAGATTTTGGTCACCTTGAGTCCATCCGGAGTGAAAGGTACCTTGATTACGATGTTCTCGTGCAGCGATGCCAGGAATTTAGCCTCTTCAATCATGCCGTCGATATCTTCCGCAACAACCTCCGCGCTTATCGAGCCGTCCACTATCTGGACGATCTCCTTGAGTAACTGCACATAATCCCCCTGTTCCTTGGCAACAAGTGACGGGTTCGTGGTCACGCCGTCCAGCACGCCCCATGCTGCCGCTGTTTTTATCTGCTCGATGTTCGCAGTGTCGATAAAAAACTTCATTCTTACTCCCTTCGTTATAACTTACATCTTGAAAAAAACATTATATTATAATTTCTATGAACCGATTCCGGAATGACTATCGCGATAGAGTAGTAAGCAGTAGGTAGTAAGCAGTAAGCAGTAAAAGAATTAACAAGAATTGTAGTATTATGCATGTTTTTAAGCGCTTGGTTGTCCTGTAATAAATTTATTCAATGATATGTTCTAATGCATTAAAATTATTTTTGTTAATGATCTTAAAAAATAAGGTAAATGGTCGTTTGATATTTCTATTTTTATCAATAATTCAAATCTTGGTCTAAAAGTCAAGAATTAATAGCATATTTTTGAATAGTGAATATTCGTTCCTATTCTACTAGTTTTTCTGGGTAGCAGGCAAATGAATATTATCAAAGGTTCTCCGGAAGCAATTGCGAATTTTATTTCTTATTATTATTCATTATCCATTTGTCATTTTTCCCGTCCACTCTTCCACTCATCCACTTAATAATATACGAGTAAGGTACTTCTATAATTTGTTAGAAAATTGTTCCTAAACCTGCATATCCTAATAATTCACCCTAACCAAACACAAGCCATTTGCTGGTGCCATCCTGATGTGGGTTTTTCTATCTCCTTCAGCTAATATCATCCTTATTGTTAGTATGGGGAATTTACCTGAAGCTGAATCTACCATAGCGCCGACCATTCCGCGGACCATGCCGTGCAGAAACCTGTTTCCTTCTACCTCATAAATGAAAGAACCATCTTCGACAACCCATCTGCTCGAAAGAATACTGCAGATCCTGTTGGGTTTTTCCTTCACCTTTTTTGAGAACCCGCTGAAATCGTGTTCGCCAATAAACATCGGCGCTAACTCCAGGAGGTCTTCGAAATTTATCTTGTTCTTAAATTGCCATGAGTACAGCCTCATTGTAGGACGCTTCTGGCTGATTATGGTGTATCTATAGAGCTTGCTTCGCGCCCAGTAACGCGAATTGAAATCGATATCTGCATATTCAGCCCGGTGTATTGCTATTTGAGGTGGGAGAAATGAATTCAGTCTTTTTACAAGCCTGTCCAAACTCAGTTTTTTATTAATTGTGAAGTTTGCTACCTGCCCGAGCGCGTGAACTCCAGCGTCCGTGCGTGAAGCCCCGATAAGCTTTATCTGGGTTCTCAGAACGGTGGAAATCCTATCCTCCAGGATCCCTTGTATAGTTTCCCTGTTTTTCTGCTTCTGCCAGCCCTGATACCCGGTTCCATCATAGCCGATTGTCAATTTTATATTGTACTTACTCATTAGTTATATAAAATTAAATGAACATTTTAACATAAAGAAAAAATAAAAGGCAGAAACATGAGCCCAGGGTTACTACCCAATCGAAAGCATTAAAATGAAGAGGTTTATAGTACGTTCTTTCGTGGTCTGATGTGTATGCTCTTGCCTCGAGAGCAAGCGCAAGGGTTTCAGCTCTCCTGAAGGATTGGGCAAAGAGGGGGATTATCAGGGGGACAAGCGACTTTATTTTCTTAAACAGACCACCTTCGAATTTCGCGCCACGAGCCATCTGTGCCCTCTTCGTTATCTCAATCTCATCAAGCATGGTGGGAATGAAACGCAGAGCGATCATCATCATAAGGGAAAAATCCCTTACGGGCACCTTGAACAATTTAAGAGGCGATAACATTTTCTCCAGGCTGTTCGTGAATTCCATCGGCTGAGTGGTCCAGGTCAGTAATGCGCCGGAAAAAAGCAGCAAAAATAATCGCAGGGAGAACAATAAACCATTATACGCTCCATGGAATGAGACATTAAACCATAGCCAGCTATAGCCTCCCTCCCCTTCGGTAAAAAGGAGGTGAACTAAAAAGGTGATGTAGAAGAATAACCTGAAGGTCTTCAACAAACCCAGCAGATTTTTCATTGACAAACCAGCTATAAACATGATAAGCAACAAGATCACGAAACCTGCAATGTGGCTTACAATCCTGTTGAAAAGTATAAAGAACAAAATGATAACGAAAAAACTGACCACCTTGCTTCGGGGATCCATTTTATGGATAATGGAGTCTCCAGGTATATATTTTCCTAATGAAATGTTCTTCATCTTTCTGGTTTCCAGGTTATCTGCTAGTATTTATTATCATGTATTACTTTTGTTTCAATATACTCAGCGGTGTTAGAAACGTAAGCAAAAAATAAAAAAAACCCCCTTATGGATATACCAAAGGGGGTTTATGTCAGTTAGTAGTATTCTGCATCAATACATTCCTGCGCCTGGCGGCATTCCCGGAGGCATCTTTTCCTCTTTTTCGGGGATTTCGGTCACAAGCGCTTCGGTAGTCAGAAGCAACCCGGCAATACTTACCGCGTTTTCGACAGCGATTCGAGTTACTTTTGTAGGGTCGATAACGCCATCCTTGGTCATATCGCCGTAGGTTTCGGTGTCGGCATTGAATCCGAACGCGCCGGACTCTTCCTTCACCTTGTTAACTACCACGGAGCCTTCGTGCCCGGCGTTGTTAGCGATCATTCGCAGGGGTTCCTCAAGCGCTTTGGCAAGGATGTTAAGTCCGATCTTTTCGTCGCCTTCAAGCTTCATTTTCAGAAGCGCGGGGATCGTTCTAAGAATAGCAACACCGCCTCCGGGTACGATGCCCTCTTCTACGGCAGCGCGGGTCGCGTGAAGCGCGTCTTCCACTCTCGCCTTCCGCTCCTTCATCTCCGTTTCAGTAGCAGCGCCGACCTTAATGACAGCAACGCCGCCAGCCAGTTTAGCCAGTCTCTCCTGCAATTTCTCCTTGTCATAATCAGAAGTGGATTTATCAATTTCGGTCTTTATCTCCTGTATGCGACCCTGAATGTTCTCGGTATCGCCAGCGCCTTCGATGATGGTCGTGTTATCCTTGTCAATGACGACTTTCTTAGCTTTGCCAAGGTCTTCCAAACGAGCATGTTCAAGTTTCAATCCGAGCTCTTCGGAGATAACGTTTCCGCCGGTGAGAACAGCGATGTCCTTTAACATGGCTTTTCTTCTATCGCCGAATCCGGGAGCTTTTACAGTTGCGACCTTCAGAGTGCCGCGTAATTTGTTTACAACCAGAGTTGCCAACGCCTCTCCCTCTACATCTTCAGAGAGTATCAACAGGGGTTTGCCAACCTGCGCGACTTTCTCAAGAACCGGCAGAAGATCCTTCATAACGCTTATCTTCTTGTCATATATCAGGATCATGGCGTCCTCGAGAACCGCTTCCATCGTTTCTGAGTCGGTGATGAAATAAGGGGAAAGGTAGCCCCTGTCAAACTGCATACCCTCTACTACTTCCATCGTAGTATCCATACCTTTTGCCTCTTCAACAGTGATGACACCATCTTTGCCGACTTTCTCCATCGCTTCAGCAATAAGCTTGCCGATCTCATGGTCGTTGTTAGCTGAGATAGTACCGACCTGCGCGATCTCTTCACTGCCCGTTACTTCTTTCGATAGTTTGCCAAGTTCTTCGACCACTTTTTTCGCGGCTTTATCCAGCCCTCTGCGAAGCGCCATCGGATTGACGCCGGCAGTCACGTTCTTTATACCTTCGAGAAAAATGGATTTCGCGAGTACGGTCGCTGTAGTCGTTCCGTCGCCAGCAACGTCTGAAGTTTTCGAAGCTACTTCCTTAACCAGTTGAGCTCCAACGTTCTCGCTGGGGTCTTCAAGTTCGATTTCCTTTGCTACGGTTACTCCGTCCTTCGTAATAGTGGGACTTCCGAATTTCTTTTCAAGAACCACGTTCCTTCCCTTAGGACCAAGAGTAACTACGACAGCATCAGCAAGTTTGGTTACGCCAGTTTTTAGTAATTCCCTGGCTTTTGCTGAATATTCAAGCTGCTTTGCCATTTTCGTCTCCTCCTAATTTAATTCTAATTGATTATTACCCAACTACGGCAAGAATGTCACTTTCGTGCATTATCAGATAATCGACCTCATCGATAGTGATCTCGGTGCCCGAGTACTTTCCATAAAGAACCTTGTCACCCTTTTTTACGGTCATGGGTATCTTTTTGCCGTCTTCTGTAACTTTGCCTGCTCCAACTTCAACTATCTCGCCTTCCTGCGGTTTTTCCTTGGCAGTATCGGGAATGATGATACCGCCTTTCTTTACCTCTTGCATTTCCTTTGGCTTGATAAGTACCCTGTCAGCTAGCGGTTTGATCTTCATGTCGCCCTCCTTTTTAATTTATGTACCCTGAAAACATTTTTCGAATTTAACGAATTAACAATTATATAATAAACGAAAGTATCGTGCAAGAAAAAATTTAATAATTTTAAAAAAATTTGTAAAACTTGTACTTGCAGAATGAAAATAGATTATGTTACAGCCTAAATTTGTCCTTCTGTGTCGCCTTAGCTATCAGATATAAAATCAGTGTGATTATGATAAGTGTAATTATGGGTCCGCCTATTCTCTTAAGGGTCAATCCGCTTCTCATGTACCAGAGCCCTACTTCCCTGAGAACACCGATCAGCAGACTCGCAACTATGGATATTGCGACATATTTCCAGATATGCTTCGATACCGGTTCGAAGGCTATAATGCCGGTAAGTACTATGAGGCAATTGATGATAAAAGTCCTCAGTTCGGGATACATGGAGTATGGGAGCACCGCTTCAATAGCTCCAACCCATATAGCCGCAATGACAAATTGAAACCAATAGATTTTTATTCGCTTTGTTGCCATAGATAATATTTATTAATAATCACTGAATCACAGAGTTACATTGTTAATTAATGTGAAAATATTGACGTTGCTTGATAATGCAAGGAATTTTTTCGTTCTATTTCGGAGTTTCCTCCTCTCGGAGTGTCAACCTACGCCATAAAATACTCTCGATTCTAACTATATTGTAGGGCTTTGGTAGGTGAACATTAACTGTTTATCACAAGAAGCTTGTGAAAAAATTTGCTAATGCATTTTAAAACAAAACCTTTCCTTAAATGCTTTTCTTTATTTGGAGTGCATTGACTTTGGATGCTTTAACTATAAACATTAACATTAATCGACGAAAGCTATTAAATTACAAAAACCATCAGTATTATTGCTCGCATCCAAGCTAATGCATTTTTAGCATTATTTATGTTTATATTCATTGCCGAAAGATGCATTGGCTTGTTTACAAACGCTTGTTTCAATATATCAGCAAAATAAAATTTCTAGTGTTAATTCCAATTTAAACCCTTATAGCTAAGTAAACAAAGTTAATGCACTCCAAAAGTAAAAAGTCAATGCACTCCGAGAAAAAAGCTTATTGACACCCGTCAATCAGATACTATTTTATAATAAAAAACTCTTTCTAATTTCAGTACCCTGTACTCTATTCTCATGAGTGATTTTGAAACAAGACGAAAACTCGAAGACGCGCTTTCTGCCGCATTGGAGACACACCTCTTCAAGAATGATGGCAAACCGTTCTTCATCTGCCCCACCGGGATAGAGTTCGTACTCCAGCATGAAGAGGGGAGAAAGTTTCTGGGCAGGTTGCGCAATAACACCCCGGCGCAAGATCCCACAGGCACCTCGTTTGTTTACTTCCCCGACAGGATAGTCATCGACACGGTGCGTAATTTCGCTTTCTGGATGGAACTGAAGATGATGCAGACCAGCCCATACGTCTCGGAGAAGATGATACTAAGAAAAGCCTCACCGAAGTACGATAATGTGCCTCCTGGGAAGTGGGAGAAGGTGAAGCCATTCCTGAAACCCGAGTATTGGGGGGTGATTGAACGCCGCGCCCTGGATAACTACCGCCGTCTCTGCCGCTCCATCGGAAACCGCGCCCTGATGCTGGTGGTCTATGCAGATTTCCATCCCGACAAACTGCTTGCGATTTGGGAGCAGGACATGATAAAGCTCTTTGAGCAGGACCGCAAGAAATACCCCGACTCCAACAAGGCGAACGTGCAGCGTACAAAGGGCTCGGGAACTCCCTGGGCTAATGTGAGTTTGGGGAATTTTCTGCCGCTTGATAAGTTTATCATGAAATATACTGGCAGTCAAGAATTATGGAAAGAATTGAAGCTGAAAGAAAAAACCAACAGGATTTTGACCGATATTAGCATTTGATAAAGTGAAACATCATTTGGAGTAGGATTCTTCAGCCAGTTCAGAAAAATTAATAATTTTGGTTCTTCAAGGCAAACCTCAATCAATCATCTTAATTTATATTTTGTGCTTCTGAATGACATTTGAAGTTACCTGGTAGCGAAGGGGATAAAAAAACCACCTCAGCACAAATTAAGGCATTGTCACCTCAAACCTCGAAAATGTCATCCTGAAACGAACAGAGTGATATAACCCTTGAATTGTGTCTTTGAAAAAAAGTATATTTATACGCATTGCCTGAATGGTTGAAGGATCTCATTCCTTGAATTCAGTGAGAGATTATAGCATTTATAATCAGGCTCTGTTCTGCGTTGATGTTCTGCCTCATCACGAGCGTTTGCAGGAGTAGGCTTCTTCTCCCGCTAAGGTGTGATCATTATGACAGTCGCGGTGGATAATTGTCTAATAAGGATAAAAAATACCATCATCGATGGTGTACTACATGTTATTTAAGCAATATCATCTTCCTCGTCTGCGAGAAGTCGGCGGTGTCTAACCTGTAAAGGTAAATCCCGCCCGGGACTTCCTTACCGGAATTATCTCTTCCGTTCCAGTAGATAGCATCATCGGAATTGCCCAGATCGAATGATCTCATTTCCCTGCCCTGGAGGTCATAGATGGCGAGTGTTCCATCATTTGATCCGGGCTTTGTGAAGCTTATCCTTGTAACGGCATTGAAGGGATTAGGAACGTTCTGTTGCAACTGGAAATTTTTCGGTTTGCTCAGTGCTGCATCGTTTATTCCGGTTACTTCGAGATTGGCCTCATAAGCTTGCCAGACCATCATATCCACATCACTCTGCAGGAGAGCAACAATGGTTATATGCTCTCTGTTCCATTCGGAGTCCAGGTTAAAGCTGTAGGAATTGGTGAAGGATTCACCCCTGTTCAAGCTAATGGGTATACCATCGTAGGAGCCGATGACCATGTCGCGTACCGCGTGATAAATATAGTCCTGTTCGATGTCGCCGGGGTTCCAGTAGTATTCAATTTCATCTTCAGCCACTGAAAACCTGAGGTATAGGTCATCGATACCGACTATGTCTCCGTTCGCAGTTATGTCCACCGTGAAGAACACTTCATCTCCAATGACAGAGTCGGTTACGCAGGTCAATTGAAAAGGGGTTTTGAGCTGCATAATTTCCCTGATAGCTTCCATGTACATATCGAATCCATAGTTTGACGCTTCGGAATAACCGCCACCGACATCTATCACGCCGTTTACCCAAGCGTTCGGATATCCGGTAACCCCGAAGTAGTCATCTGCTGAAACAGCATCGGCACAGTAAAATGGATCGGCGCCAAAAGCCAGAGTGGTGTGATAAGCAAGAATGATAACCGAATCCCCAAGTGCTTCTTTGACGCGATGTAGTCCTTCCGCCGCGCGAGGACAATAATAGCAGTCTATGGCAGTAAATTTCTGAACGATTGGTACAATATGATCAGTATAACCGAAATAATTGAATCGAATCGTATCATTTGAATGATGGTCATCTATACTTAGGTCGCTATAGAATTTTGCCACATAAGCATCTCCTTCATTGACAAGGAAGGTGCTGAATGTTACTTCGCGTTCTTCACCCGGTGGAAGAGATGAAATGGGATGAGTTTCGTTTAGAACTTCAGTTCCACCATGTTCGATAACACATACGGCATTGAAGGATTCGGTGTTGAGACCGGTGTTTTTGAATAAAGCCTTGGGTGCATAGTCTGAACCTGGAGTTAGGAAAGGGGTTTCTGCTACGACTTCTTCACAGGCGGCATCGTGATCAACGGGAACGGATATAATTACATCGTCAACGTACCATACATCTCCATCAGCTCCCTCGTATTTGAAAGCGATATAAGCAGTTCCTGAGTATCCCACCATCGTGATGGGCTCAGAAGGGTTCCATCCATCGTCGGAAAAATAATCTATTTCCGCCAGTTCAACAAAATCTCCATCAGTGGGGTCTCCCGAACCGTTTGACGCCCAGACTCCATGATACCTGTAGTCAAAGGTGTACATGGTGTGTTGGTAAAAAGATATCGTTGGATTCATCCCGGTGGAAACACTAAGTGCAGGGGACACCAACCAGCCTTCAAGAGTACCATAGTTCCAGCTGTGCTGAAATGAATAGCTTCCGGAATTTGCCTCTGCAGTAGTAGGGCTCCAAATAGTCGCATCATCACCCAGAGTATAAATTGTCCAGGCATCTCGCTCTGAAGAAGTTTCAAAACTCGTTTCGTATGGCAGTTCCACATCCATTGGCGTAACCAGAGAAACCTCGTTCATTTCAAAGGTATCTGATGATCTACATACCACATTTTTTGAATTTCCTAACAGTATCCCAACTGATAGAATTAAAATCAACATAGAAATCAATGTAGTTTTCAATTTTCCTTCCTTGGTAAATGTGTGATTTTTTGTCGGAATGAAATTTATATTAACAAAGAATTAAGTCAAGAATATATAGTGTTATACTAGAGTTTTCTGGGTAAAACGAATTAAAAATTTAGATTATGCGGTGTTTTTATAAGAATACAATTAGTCGAGAGACGATTTAGTACGGTAGGAAGTAAGTTTAAGTTCCCCGTTAACAAGAGCTATATCCATGTTCTCTTTCTTGAATCCTGTGAATTCCCTGCCATCTTTATATTTTATGGTCTCGTGCTTATTAACTATAACCCTTGCAGTGTCATTCTCAATGTTTATTTCATAATCCCTGGTCTCGCAAAAGTAGGAAGATACAGTTCGAAAACTGCTGCAAAGTTTCTGTTTGAATTGATTTTTATCCGGGCATATAGAGTGATTCTCCAACTGTATTTCGATATCAGCATCCTCAGCAATGGCATTTATTATGAAATTCGAATCCTTGTTCTTAATCGCATTGTTTACCTTGCTGATGAACTCTTCTACCGTCGATTCGTTAAGAACATCAATTCTACCCAAACTTACATTTTTACTGAAAAGGACTATTACGAAACAGAGGGAATAAATAACGAATAGGATCGTTACAGTCTTTGCAATTTTTGTTGATCTATCTTCTTCCATAATACCGATCATCTCTCTCAATGAACAACACGAAAGCTCAATTTATCGGCAATGAACATTATTGCAACTTATTTATTTATTTTTTGGCAATTATAAATTAAGTATGTTATAAGTATATTAGGTTGGTTAATTAATTCTTGAAAATTATTCTGTCACTTTCATGATTTTATCCTTTCCAAATATTAAGAACCCCCTTTATTATATTCTCTATTAGGAAAATGAAAGATCTGAAACGAAAACTTAAAGCGATTGACATACTCTTCCTGGCGTACTTTGCTGTTACTGGCATTATGATACTGCTCCGCTTTCGCAATCTTCCCTATTGGTACTTACACCTGGCTTATAGGGTTGTTGTAATAATAGGTGTCTATTTTTTCTGCGCAACATACAGGGATACCGGGAATAAAATTCTTTTTTTTCTCAGAAACTGGTACCCGGTATTATTCTATGTGCTGCAGTATGAGGAGATCAAATACCTGAAATTCCTGATCATCCCACATTATGTGGATAATATCGTAATAAGATGGGAGCAGGCTGTTTTCGGCTTTCAACCTGCTTTCGAATTCTTTAAAACCTTCCATTGGAAACCTTTCGCTGAATTTATGGGTTTCTCCTATTTCAGCTATTTTCTGTTGATTGCATTCATAGGATTAGCTCTCTGGATACCTAAAAAATATAAAATCTTTGAAAGATCGATCCTAACCTTGTCCGTTACCTATTATTTCTGCTACCTTTTTCAGATAGCATTCCCTGTCGCAGGACCGCGGTTGGCATTCCCGGAGTTGCTCGGATTAAATTTGGATGGTTATTTTTTTTCAAAGATAATTAACCTGATATACGCTAATTTCGACATTGAGGGCGCAGCATTTCCCAGTTCACATTGTTCTGCCGCAACCGTAGTAATGCTGCTTTGTTACAGGTATGTAAAATGGGCGAGAATCCCAATTACTGTCCTGGTCTTCAGCCTGTTCTTGTCAACCGTATACGGACGTTTTCATTATGGCGTGGATGTCATTGCTGGAATATTGATTGGGGTAACATTCTTTCTTCTTTTAGATCGTTATTATAAGCACTCCACTGAAGAAAATCCGGGGTAAAATTTCCTGCTGTATTAAAAATTTCTTTACAAATTAAGCTAAAATATTCTTCAAAATGCATTTTTTTGTTGCACACAGCTTTTAATTAGGTAACTTCGCACGAAATTTTGAATGATTATCAATTGTGCGACACTACACAAGGTGTAGGATTGATTGCTGGAGTATGGAATTTGGTATATAGGAATAAGTAAGATTTTAAAAAAATGCTAACAACTTACTAGTCTGCCAAAAGAAAACATTATAATTTTACGGAGAATACATTATGTCTTTACAGAAAGTTAGAAACATTGGACTAGCTGCGCATATAGATGCAGGTAAAACCACTGTAACAGAGCGAATGCTTTTTTTTACAGGTAAAACCAGGAAAATAGGCGAGGTTCACGATGGCCAGGCGGTTATGGACTTCATGCAACAGGAGAAAGAGAGAGGAATTACAATAGCTTCCGCGGCTATATCCTGTAACTGGAAAGACCACCAGATTAATATTATTGATACCCCGGGTCATATTGATTTCACTATCGAAGTAGAAAGATGCATGAGAGTGATAGATGGTCTTGTTGCTGTCTTTTGCGCTGTCGGAGGTGTCGAGATTCAGAGTGAGATGGTATGGGGACAGGCTGATCGATATAAAGTGCCAAGGATCGCCTTCATTAATAAAATGGACAGAAGAGGCGCAGATTTTTACGAATGTATTAAACAGTTAGATGAATATTTGGACGCTTATCCCGTACCTTTCGAGATCCCTATTGGACAGGGCGAGGATTTCAAAGGCACTATATGTCCTATTGATAATATAGCTGTTTTATACGATGGATTTGATAGAGTGGTTACTGATGTTCCAGGGGAATTAAGGGAAGAGTGTAAAGAGGCGCGGTTAAAGATAATTGAAAGCCTGGCAGATTTCAATGATGAGATCCTTCATCTTTATCTTGAGAATATGGAGGTCCCGAATGAATTACTTCGTAAAGCTGCGCGGGATGCAACCTTAAAACTCCTGATAACCCCTGTATTTTGTGGATCAGCATATACAAATAAAGGAATCCGTCTGCTTCTGGATGGAATAATAGATTACCTGCCTTCACCTGTAGATGTGGGCGCGGTTTTCGGTGAAGATATTGAAAATCCTGAACACGTCCACAAGCGCGATCCTTCCATCCACTCTCCATTCTGCGGACTTGCTTTTAAATTGATCAACGATTCATACGTTGGACATCAAACCTTTGTTCGAATATATTCCGGGGAACTGAAAAGTGGAGCGACGGTCTATAATCCGGGAAAACGGGAACGGGAAAGGGTGAACAGGATATTGAAGATACATGCCCAGGAACGTGAAGATGTTGATGCTGCCTACCCTGGCGATATTGTATCTCTTATAGGTATGAAGTACACGAGAACGGGAGATACACTTTGCGATATCAACAAACCACTTTTGTTGGAGAAGATATTTATACCACCATCGGTTGTCGAGCAGAAAATATCCGTCCAGTCGCCCGAAGATGAAGCAAAATTAGGCAAAGCATTGCGAAAGCTTGCATTAGAAGATCCGGCATTTGCATACCGTATTGATAAAGAAACTGATGAAACTATAATATCAGGTATGGGCGAACTGCATATCGATGTTATAATGAACCGTATTGAAACAGAGTTTGATGTTAAAGCAATAGGAGGCGCTCCATCTGTAGCATTTAAAGAAACAATAATGAGAGAAGCTACCGGAGAGACAAAATTGGCTAAACAAACCGGTGGTAAGGGTCAATACGCACATTGTGTCATGAGGCTGGAACCTAATCCAGTGGCCGGATTTGAATTCGTCGACCATATTAGAAATGGCAGTATCCCTAAGGATTATATTCCATCTATTGAAAAAGGGATAAAAAACGCAATGGAAGAAGGCGTTCTTGCTAACTTCCCAATTGTTGATGTAAAGGTTGTACTCCTGGATGGAAGCTATCATGAGGTTGATTCCTCAGACATGGCTTTTCAGAAATGCGGCAGCATTTGTTTTAAAGACGCCTTTTCCAAAGCCGCACCAACCCTTCTCGAACCGATTATGAAATTTAGCATTAATACCCCAGAAGAATTCGTTGGGGACATTATTAACGATGTGTCGATTAGAAGAGGCAGTATTAATTCAATGGTGCAGATCAGGGGAGGAGCTCAAACGATAAGCTGTAATATTCCGCTGAAGGAGACATTTGGCTACGCTAACCAGTTAAGAAATATTTCCAGCGGCAGAGCTACTTACTCGATGGAGTTTAAAGAGTACGCACCCCTGACTGAAAAACTCACGCAAGAGGTACTAGAGGGATTGTAGATATTTCAGTTGCGTTAAAGATGATTAAATTTCCTAAGGTAAAAAATATAAGGATCTTCATTATTCAAAAAATTTTGTGGGAAATAACCCCAGAAAATGCAATATAACATTTACTTGTATTCAGAGAGTACGGAAAACAGAGTACAGATACCAGAAAAAAGTGGTCATTGAATGCACTTTTTTGTACAAAGAGTATTCCTGATAAAGTCTTATTTGACAATGAAATGCCAATATACACGATTCTCTATTGAAATAAATGGGATAACGTATCAAATAGTCTCTATATGATAAAAAACCTCCTGAAGAATTCACTTCTCCAGGAGGTTCAATATCAGTCAAACGGGTTTAATTCTACAGGTCGAATGGTGAAACCAGGTCTCCCTGACTCGCTTTCAACTCCTGCAGTTCCTTTCTCTGGGTATGAAGGATGTCCCAGAAGAATGCGGGAATATCTTTCTCAACCTTGTAGAGATCTTCCATCCTGTCCAGCTTTTCAAGGAGTTTCTGAACTCTCAGTGAGAACTGGGTTACGTAATCATCTTCGCTGTATTCCTTATCGAATATCTGTTTAAAAAGCGCTTTGAGGTCTTCGTACTTGGGAAGATAACCAATGGGTGTTTTTATTGCGTCGTATTCGTTGTGCATTCTGCCTTCAGCCCACATCAGCCATACCTTCTTATCGAGTTTTGCGTTAGTGAATTCACCGTCAACCTTCAGGAAGTAATTGGTAGCAAATACTTTGGGGCAATTTGCTCCAGCCCTGTTACCGAATTTCTTATGGTTTGCGTAATACAGTCCAAGTGGTATTACCAGGAAATCGAAATTCGCCATTGGAGATGGTTTTCTCACGCCAGCTTTACCGAGGGTCGCTGAAGTGGTTTCAGATTCAACAGTCGCGCCGATGAAGATGCCGTGCTCCCAGGAAAGGCTTTCGATTACAGGAACGTTCGTGTCGGAATCCCTGCCGCCATAAAAAACACCGTCAATTCTAACGCCATCTGGATTATGCAAATTTGGATCCGCGTTCTCCAATTCGCTGATTCGGATTGTGTACCTCGCGTTCGGATGACAATAGTTTATCTCATTGCCTTCAGCGTCCTTGTCACCTAATTTCCAGTTTTTGCCGGAATGGTTCATTCCAGACTTAGGAAGCCCTTTTCCCATATTTAACCAGTAAGGTACTCCATCATTGATCAGGATATTTGAGAAGATCAATTCGCGGGGAGTAGTCAGGGTCTTGTAAATAACAGGGTCGTCGATTGGATTGACATCTTTGATGATACCAAATACACCTGATTCAATGTTGACCGCGCGAACCTCGCCATTCACAATCCTTAAGTAGGCAATATCATCGCCAACGATAGATTGACCGGGAACCATGGCAGTCGAAGTTTTCCCGCAAGCGCTGGGATATGCCCCGGTACAATAGGTAACCCTGTCTTTGCCCTCCGGATGAAGACCCATGATAAACATGTGCTCTGTAAGCCAATCCTCGTGATTTGCCTTGTAGATCGCTAAGCGCAGGGCTAATTTCTTGAGTCCAAGGCTGTTACCGGCATACTGGTTATTCATAGTGAGAACACGATTGCCTTTTAAGTCAACATAGATCCTTCTGCCTTTGTCAATAGAATCTTTACACGTCACATTACCGTCAAGTTTGCCTGCGGAATGCACGAACAGGAAGAAATTGTCTGAACCGTTCAGTTCCTTGAACTGCTCATAACCCGTTCTGTAAAGGATATCCTCTGAGTGCGCGACATAGAAGGAGTCTGTGAATTGGAGAGCGCATTGAGTAAAATTTGAGTTGGTTGGACCAAGAGCAAAAAACCTGATAGCCATCTCTTTGCCCTCCATGATGCCATCCATTATCTCGAAGATTTCCTTCAAACCCTCTTCGCGGTCGATAGTATTTAGCTTGTCACTCATTCTCTGATCAGGAGTAACAAGGATTCTCGTGTTTTTCTTGTCGCGCGCCTGGTCATAGTAACTATCATAATGGATAGTATGACCCTTCATATTAAGCTTTTCCTCTTCGCCCAGATCGATCGCATGCTGACGGATGAAGTCGATGTCCTCCTGCTCGTCATTGATAACCCAAACCTTGCTTGGTCTGAGTAATTCAATATACTCATGAACAAGCTTCATTACATGTTCGTTGTTTAGCTCTTCAAGTTTTTTTAAGTCCTTCTCGCTAAGAACGTTCATTTTACCACCTCGTTAAAAATTTGATTCTAAAGAACATATTTTTAAAAAAAGTACGCAAATATAATATTCATAAATTTTAGGGCAAGTAAAAATTTTATTTTTATTTATTGTAAAATTTTGTATAATTATTCTTCTAAATTTCAGGAACGAGCTTTAAATATTAATCACTTACTAAAAGGAGATTTAGAATATGCTTGAAATCCAGAATACTACTCTTGTAATTATCGACATTCAGGGGAAACTGGCAGAAATTGCCTATGATAGCGAAAGGATGATTGACAACGTAAAAAGATTAATTAAGGGGATGAAAGTACTGGAAGTACCAATAATCCTGACAGAGCAATTACCGGATAAACTTGGGGGAACGAAACCAGAGATCGCTGAACTTTTAACAGATATTGAACCAATTGTCAAGAATACTTTCAGCTGCTGCGGGGAACCGAAATTTATCGAGAAGCTGAAGGAATCAGGCAGAAGGCAAGTCCTGCTCTGCGGTATCGAAAGCCACGTTTGCGTTTACCAGACAGCATGCGATCTCGTTGAAAGCGGCTATGAAGTTTATGTGGTAACTGATGCAGTCTCATCAAGGACCAGGGAAAACCGGAAAATGGGCTTGACGAAGATGAAGGATATCGGAGCCGGTTGGACCAGTATGGAAATGGCGTTGTTCGAACTTTTGAAAGTCGCTGAAGGAGAGAAATTCAGAAGAATAATCAGGATTGTGAAGTGAAAGAGAGAATAGAGGGCAGAGGGCAGAATGATTTAAGAATAACGATTAACGATTGAAGATTATCGAAGTGAAAGAAAAACTATAGAGAACGTGTAGCTGCAGGTCTTTAGACTGCGATTGCTTAGATTACATAAAGCAAAGTACTGAACCCAGAAATGAACAAAGTTTTCAAGAGGTAGCCGCAGGTCTTTAGACTGCGCTGTTGAAGCAATGGGAACAGAAAAAATAACCACCACGGAGACACGGAGTCACAGAGAAGAAAGCAGTAAGCAGCCAGTATTAAGTAGTCAGTAGCCAGTAGTATGTAGTCAGGGTAAAAGATGTGAGACGCGGAACAACAAAAACCGATGATAATCAGTTATCAGTTGAAAAAAAAAGACTGCGATACATACGGAGTGGATTTTTACCTGGATACTCATTTTAGTATAGCACATATATTCGTATTTGTCAATATTATTGATATTAATTAATCCAAACCGGTTTTCTTCTCTACTGCAGTATCTCACTTAGCAGATCAAGATAGTCGGAGATCAGCCTTGTTGTAAGAAAATGCTTCCTTACATACTCTTTCGCTTTTCTCCCCATCTCCTTAGCCAGCTTTTCATCCTTCAGTAGAGTTATAACTTTATCCGCGCACGCTTCGTAGTCGTTTGGATCCACCAGGAAGCCCGTTTCCTCATTTACGATTTGAGTCGGTATGCCGCCCACGTTCCCGGCAACGACTGGTTTGCCCTTCCAGAGAGCTTCGGAGACCACGAGACCGAATCCCTCCCTTGTCGATTTCTGGATTATGATAGTTGAAAATCTCTGTATAGCGTTCACCAGGAGTTCATTGTTGCCAACCACGAATATCACATCTCCATTTTGGGTGAATTCCCTGGCTTTCTTGTGTACGATATCATATATTTTCATGCCTTCTGGATCGTCCGTAGCAAGGTTGTAACAAAAAAGGAGCCTGCAGTCCACCTTTTCTTTCACCAGCTTATACACCTCTAACACGCCCACCGGATCTTTCCAGGGATCCATCCTTGATACCTGTGTGATTATGGGTTTGTCAGTCGGAATATCATTTGCGTTTATATAGTACATTATCTCTTCTTCGGATAATTCTTTGTTTTTTAATGAGAGTGGGTCTATTGCGGGAGGTATGACCCTTTGCATTACCGGCAAATCCTCTTTCTTATATTTCTCACTCGAGACAATTATTGCATCATACCTGACCATGAATTTCACCAGGAAATCCCATAACTCTTTATTGGGATTCGTAATGTCTATATGGCATCTCCAGATCCATGGCTGCTGCTTTTTGTAGCATGTTATCAGTGGAAGCGGCTGGGGATCATGGACTATTAGACAATCATAGATATCCAATTGGGTAAAACCGCCGTACTCCTCGTTAATATTCAGATAAACAGATTTTTTATGCGCGTTAAGGTCGATAGAACCGCCTTGCAGCGCGTTGTGGAACCTTTTCGTTACGTCAAAAAAGGCGGGGCTGCCATGAATTGTTCTCCATTCGGCGTCCAGACCAACCTCGTTCATAAGCGGCACGAGCCTCCCCAGGATCTCAGCGACACCACCCCCTAAAAATGTGGCGTTGACATTGGCAATGCGCTTTCTATATAATTTATTCGCTTTCTTAAATATCTTCGATATGGTTTCCGCTCCCACAATATCAATATAATCCCCTATACCTTGCTTCATTTCATGTCTCCTCCGTTAATATCTGCAATACACCGATTCAAATCATTAAACATAAAACTTATTTAGAAATTGTCAAATAGTTTTGAAAAACAGGCAAATTGGATGTATCTGTAACCCTAACTACTCTTTAACCTGCTTAGTACGCAATTTTACCATCTAAATTTCTTCGGCTAGTTTTGCGTTTGAGCTTGAAGGTTCAATTCAAGAAATTTAGTTTGCTTTTTTGGGGTTAAATTGTAGTTTAACCTTATGGATAAAACCGGTAAAATTCTCTTTATTTCAATCATTGCTTTGATCCTGCTTAAATTAATTTCAGGATTTCTACCCGAGAATTTACTATGGGGAATAGACTTCTGGCGATATATCCCTCATGGGTTTATTCTAATGATCGGGCTTATCATACTCTATACTGCTTTATTCTGGTTAGGAGCAAGGTGGCTAAAAACTCCCTGGGAAAAAATTAGAAACTCAATTCCTAATATTTCCAGGGTATGGATAGCCCTTGCTGCTGCTATTGGAGCTGCAATAATTTTCTACCTGTTCAGAGTTAAAATCTATCTGCTCGGAGATGGATATATCGTAACAAGGGCTCTTGAAAGAAACGAACTCGCCCATAGTTTATATAAAGAACCATTGGATATAGTCATTCACTGGGTTGTATTTAAAGCGGTTTTAAAGATAGCATCAATAGAAGCTGCCCAAATCTATAGTGCAATCAGTATTCTTTCCGGAGCATTTTTCGTTTTTATAATCGCTTATTTCATAAAATATATAACTAACACCCCAAACGAGAAGTGGTTAACTTACCTAAGTCTTTGCTTTACAGGTACAATACTGCTTTTCTTTGGTTACGTTGAAAGCTATACGATTGTTAACGTTCTTTTAATGGGTTTTTTTATTTCAAGTCTAAAGTGTATTCAGGAAAAACAGGCTCCGCTTATTCCATCATTCCTTCTCGGCTTAAGTATTTGTTTCCATTTAAGCGCAGGTATCTTCATTCCCGTTTTGCTTTACTTATGGATTTTCTATTTAATAAATGTAGCTGGTTTTGACACAAAAATAATTTTGGGCTTGAAAGGGATTGCAGCATTCATCAGCCCAATGTTTGCCCTAATTTTAATATACAAGTTTATGAATTACCCGTTATATAGTTTCTACGTTATACTGATGCAAGAGAAAAATTTTCTGCCTCTAAATGACTATAATAAACCTTTTGATGCTGCATATTCTATATTTTCATTCCCCCATTTATTGGACATCATCAATGAAATCTACCTTATTGCTCCATTATTTTTACTATTTCTTATCATAATGATCCCATTGAGAAAAAAAATATTCTCTCATCGAAATCAACAATGGATCTTTTTAACTATCTCTTTAATAGTATCTCTTATATGCATTGTAGGATTCAATCTGAAAAAAGGAGCAAGCCGGGATTGGGATTTGTTTGCATCTCTGGCAATCCCATTAACACTTTTTGCTTTATATAGCATTTCTCTTGTAAAAATCAAATGGAATAGCACAATGTCGTATGTTCTTTCACTATTTCTCTTCATACACATTATTCCCTGGATAATGGTAAATTCTAATAATGAGTGGTATCTTAACAGGATTGAAGCAATGACCGAAGATCCTAAATGGAGCATGTTTTCTAAAGCTGATGCTTTTGATGAATTAAGATCATATTATCAAGCAAACGGTGAGGGCGAAAACGCGCTTTCTTATGCTCGACTGGCGGCTTCAACCCATGAAAACTATCGATATTATGCCAACCTGGCGTATATAGCTAAAGGCAATGGGTTTATTGATGAAGCTATAATGAATTATCAGAAAGCTTTAGGTCGTAATCCTGAACATTATACGTCATACATCAGATTGGGTGAGTTACTTGTTGAAAAAAAGGAATATGAAGACGCGCTTGAAGTTTTTGAAAAGGGTAAAGAAAAATTTAATTCTGCCATTTTTTATATGAACTCCGCCTACGTTCTGAATGAGTTGAATCGTATTGATGAAGCAATTGCCAATTATAAGCAGGCACTTGAAATTGAGCCGGACAATTATGACTTCAATATGTCCTACGCAGAAATGTTACTTCAAAATAATAAAGACGATGAAGCATTAACCGTTCTTGATAAAGTGAATATAAAGTTCAAAAATATAGAAGTAATTATGCGGACTGCCGAAATTGCTGAGAAATTGAACCGATATGATGAAGCAATTACTAATTACAAGAGAGCGATAGGATTAAATCCTGCGTTTTGTGAACCATACTTTAAAATATGCAGAATCCTTTACAAAAAAAAGGATTTCAACGGTGCGCTGGTTATCCTTGGAAAAGCCGAGAAGTATTGTCGAAGCCCGGAATTGTATTATAACATAGCATTAATGAAAAAAAACCTGAATAGGTACTCTGAAGCAAAGCAAGCAGCGCAAAAAGCCCTGAAATTGAACCCCGAACTTAAAGACGCGTTGGACCTGATGGATAAGTTGAAGCGAATGGACAAATGACCGTAAGAATATCCCCGGGCTTTGCCGTTAACCATAGGAACGAATAAATGCTGATAACACTTCCGGAGAGAAAATGTCTTAGAAAACCAGGCTACAATTACAGTATTACCGGACCTTATTATGTTACAATTTGCACCTTTGAGTGTGAATCCTTTTTTGAAAATGAAATGAACTACGCGGAGATTAATAATGAGTGGGCAGGTTTTAAAAACCCCCACCGCCCCCCCCGGCGGAACACACACGTGAGTTCCCTACCTATGAAACGGAGAATTTTGTTAATACAGAAACAGAAAAAAAGAACACATTTCATACGGTAGGGTCGCCATGCATGGTGACCATACACACCAACACCAATTAATGAAACAACCTCAATCGCCACACCAATTAAATCCCCTTATTTGTCCAATGTAATCCAAAATTTCAAGGCGCAAATTGCACAAGAAACCTGAAAACCTTAAGAATATTTGAATTGCTACCTCAATAAAAACAGCAAAAACTCCTCTGAAATGAATTGCATGTTTTTAGAGATGAGTTAATCAAATCAAAGATTTGTAATCAAATCAAAGATTTGATTTTGGAAGTTTTTTCAAAACTTCGTCCATTATATAGGAATGAATGGCATCATATAGCAATGAGCTGAATATAAACCGATGGCCCACGCCGCAGGGTCAAGGCGCACCATAACCCTCCAATCTATATTAGATAATACCTAAAACAAATCTAAAACCGAGAAAATTTAATTCAAAAAAATGGTCTATCCCTGCCCAAATCACAGCCTGGTAGTATTGTAAAAATGTTTTAGAATAATTGTCAACTAAGTTGTGAAGTACAGTTCGGACACCGGGTGGCTTTAATCGATATTTCAGTAAAACAATGCGGACATTCCTTAGTTGTTGGCTCCTCCGGCGGCGCTTCCTCTTTCCTCTTCAGCTTGTTAATGTTGCGAATGATAATGAAGATAACCAAAGCGATTATTATAAAACTGATGATCTTCATTATAAAAATACCATAATTAATAGTAACCGCCCCTGCAGCTTGCGCATCCGCAAGTGAGGCATAAGGACCCGGTTCGGTTCCCTGTTTCAGGACCGTAAAGAGATTGGCAAAGTCTACATTTCCTAGGAGTAAGCCGATTGGCGGCATTATTACATCTGCTACCAGTGAAGCTATAATGGCACCGAACGCTGCGCCCAATACAACTGCTATCGCAAGGTCCAGAACCGGTCCCCGCATAGCAAATTCCTTGAATTCCTTGAACATAATCTTAACTCCATTATCATGTTAAATTTTTACAATCCGGGATATTTTACTTAGGTTCCCAATCTCTAGCAGAATGAACCACTCCCGTAATCCAAACTTCATCTTTCTCTACCAGATACATTATTCTGTATGCGCCCTATAAATTATTTCCCGTCGCAATTGGTCACCAATCTCTGGAATCACTCTCCCGGAGAATGGAAATTCTTTCAATCTCTCAATACTATCTTTAATTCTCCTTACAAAGAGAGCTGCCATATAATCGGAATCTTTAGAAATATACTCAGCTATGGATTCTACATCTTTCAAGGCAGAGGGAGCCCAGATTACTTTTCCCATTTTTCCAGTCTCTTATTTGCTTCTTCATAAGAAATCCCTTTTCCTTCTCTAATTTCAGCAACTCCATGTTCAAATTTTGTAGCAATATAGAGAGCATGTATAATATCATCCATAGTTGATTCATCAGGTAACTTATCGATGACCTGTTTAGCTATTTCTTTTGTTTGCATTTCATATCCATATTTATAAATTTCTTATAAAGATAACATTAGATTGTTCTAAAGTCAATAGCTAATTGATTAGAAAAAATACATCTCTTTAATTATTCTGTGACTAAAGCAATTTATAAGTAAGACCCAACGACAGCGTCTGCTTGAATCTCCCTCTCAGGTCCACTTCCTTGTCGTACAGCATCTGGATGTAGAGGTTAACCATCAGGTACTCGGTGATACCCGCTGTGAAGATATGCTCCCAGTTGATATCGGGAGATTTCCAGTAATCCTCGTTTGGCAGCCCTTCCAATTCACCGGATTCAGAATAGAAGAATGCCTTATAAACCTGCAGCTTAGTATTATAGGTTATCTTGTTATTCGCAAGGGGAGTACGAAGCTCGGTCACGAATTCAAGACCGCCATCGTTCGTGGTTTGGGTTTCCTTCTCCTCGGGCTCGATGCTGATGATGACATCCCTGTTCATGTTCTGCCTGAAAGCCGCACCGAGACGGGCTGTCCACTCACGTTTCTCCTCTTTGATGATCTCGCGTATAACACCCGCGCTCTCAGTGAATTTCATGGGATTGAACAAGCGCTTGTTGGTAACCACAGAGGCGTCCTGGAACTGGGTCTCCAGCCTACCCGCGGCAAAGGGATCCACAAAAGCTCCCAGCGTAAAGCTGAAGATGGTCTCGAAATCGATAAGATCTGTGGATTTTACCGGCGCTAACCACTCCTTGGTCTCGAGTACCTGGCTGTAAGTCTGCCCGAAGGACATCTTGAGCGTGTTCTTGTTGTGGACTTTAGCGTGAAGCTGCTTCTGTGCGAGGAAGTTGGAGTTGAACACCCAGTTCATCGCGCCAGCTTCACCGCCTGTCCAGCTATCACTGTAGTTGGTGAGAGAGTAGTTCAGGTTCGCATCCAGGGATAGTTCCCAGGGTTCCGCGCTGGCTGTAATTGCGCAAAACAAGAGAACACTGATAACAAAGATGACCAAATTTTTCACTTCTGCCTCCTTTATAACTTTGGGATTTAGTAAATATTTCATTATTCGAATTTTTACCAATAAAAAAAGTCAATACAGAATTATTTCAAATTTACCAATTTAAATATTGCTGTCAACTTATAAATAAATGCTGAATTTTAACTTATCATATTTTCCAAACGTTCTCCATAATCTGAATTACTCCTTGTCTTACCTGTGATTCGAAGCCTTGGCGAAGGATTAGCTCGGGGGTACAAAGCAGCTAAGTTGAAAGGGGTTTCAACTCCTGTTATCCCTGGTTAAAACCCGGAGGGAGAGGTGGAGGCTATATGGTCCGCGAGTTAAAACTTGCGGCAATTCAATCGTGGCAATCCAGTAAACTCTTATTTCTCCCCATCCGCCAAACACTCAAACCCTCTAACGTTTCAACTCATCAACTTATTCTCACCAATAATTCCCACCATCATTTTCAACATCGGTATTTCCATCTATCCCCGGTCCCCAATCCCTGGTATTCGTTCCGGAATCATTATATTCACTGCCAGCAGGTGGGGGGCTGTTCCCCTTCAACATGTTGTCCTGAACCACGTTTTCATTGCAATTTTCGTTACTAATATTTATACCAAAACGATGGCTTGTCCCACGACAGCGGTTACCATCAATAACATTATAATCAGAATTAGAACCAAGAATTATTCCATCATTATTTTCCGCGCCCTCTTGAGAGTTGTCTTCGCAAATATTATCAGAAACACAATTATCACTAGAACCATAAAGAGCTATTCCGTTGTATTGATTGACTTTACAAACGTTCGTGCTTACCGTATTCCTATGCGATGATAGGGTTAACTCTATACCTTGAAAGTTTCCACTGCATATATTTGACGAAACTGTGTTATTCCATGATTGTGATGATAATATGATTCCATCCCCCTGGTTATCGCAACAAGAATTACCTGTAACCGTATTGTAATCTGACTCGGTCAAACTAATTCCAGACGCGAAATTGTAATGGCAAGTATTACTGGTTAAAATGCAGCTAATACTGTTTTGAATGCAAATACCATCTCCATAATTATGATTTACTTGTGTGTTTGTAACAGTAACTTCACTACAATGATCTAAATCAATCCCGTTATAACCACATGAATCTACCCAGCAGTTCGTAATGATGCTGTTATTTACGTAACTGAATCCGATACCAAAACCACCCATTCCTGAAGAAAAATCAGTGCTGACCCTTATCTGCTCGATTTTAATCCCCTTGTAAGTTGAGTCTTCTTTCCCGAAACATGTGATCACATGTGCATCTACTCCAACAGAAGTGCGAATATATGTACTGCGCCCGGCACCGCGAATGGTAATATTGCTACATGTGATTTCACATTGGTAATCTATCACGTAATTCCCGGCTTTTATGTACAGGTCGCCGCCGCCCATTCCGCAAAGTAAGGTCAAGGCTGCATTAATTTCAACGTTGTCAGAATCACCATCACAGATGAAGTCACCGGATATATCTGGCATCATCGATACTGTAACCATCGGCGCGTGGTCAGGGGTAGAAATAAAATTACCCCGCACTGTGAGGTCTTTGGTGATTATAACGTTGCCAGTACTATCAACAATTAGTGAGCTATCCCCTATCTTGATGGGGTTATCAGAATCGAAGCGTGTTGTATCGCCATCGTCATAGATCCAGAAGGAGTCTGCAGGGTGAGTTCCTGTCCCCCAGTACCTGCCGCCCCGCATAAATACGCCGCCATTCACGTCAAGCTTTTCCAACGGGTTGGATCTCCCGATTCCAACATTGCCGGTTCCATCATCGATAGTCAACCGGTCGCCAACGTATTCCTGAAAGATTGAGAACATACCGTCGTTTTTCGCAGTGAGATACCAGTCGATACCTGCTGACATGTCCTTGATGCCGACATAAGTATTTCCCGATGCTCCCAAATTATCTCCCTCGAATTTAGCGACGAATCCGTTGTCCTCACGAACATGGAATTTTGCAGTTGGAGTGGTGATCCCGACGCCAACACTTCCCGAAACAGCGGAATACATATCTGTGCCTGTAACAACCCAGTCGCCATCTCCGCCAGCGCCAGCCGGCCAATTCTTGCGCCACGCGCCATCGAAGTAAAGGCTGTCCTGCAGCCAGAGAGCATCCAGAAGCTTCACGACCTTGCTTTTCCCTTCGATTGTGTCGGTAACGAGTTCATTCATCCAGACCTTGTCAGGCAGGTAGAGTGTATCGCGCGGTGAGGATACCGTAGTGACTACCAGCTTATCGCTGACCAGCAGTGAGCCGGGATATGCGGGGCTGAAGAACCGGGCGGTGTATGGTGTGCTAACATTGGCAGATCTCCCGAAAGCAAACGAGTAGTTGCTGGAAACATTGTTACTCCGTCCTCCGGGTATAACGGAATAATCACCGCCTGCTGTGTTACCATCTCCTCCGCCAATGAATGCGCCTTCGCCGGTTGTTTGGTTATCGAAACCTCCTACTATAGCAGAGTAGTCACCAACTGCCCAGTTATAGTAGCCCCCAACTGAAGAGTAATAACCATCTGCAGAATTAGATTCGCCTCCTGCAACAAAGGCATGGTGACCACCAGCTGTGCTGTAAGTACCTCCAATAACTGCTGAAGCTTCACCACTCGCCGTATTACTAAATCCACCCGCGGCTATCGAGCCATAAATACCGCTTGCTAAGTTATCGTTCCCCCCAATGACTGCCGCACCATAGTCACCGCTTGCTGTGTTATTGTAACCACCAATAACAGCAGTACCTAAGTCGCCACTTGCCGTGTTGTATTTTCCGCCGACAACAGTATTATATTTGTAATCTTCCCCATCGATTCCAGTTGTGCAGGATACACCGAGGTTTATGTGTGTTGAATCGTGTATGCCATAAGCTACGTTCCCGTAACCGATTATACCATACCTAAGGACCGGCATAATGTAAGTGCCCGAGACCGAGTCGTTGACAGTCCAGAGGGGATAATCGACACCGCCGGCAGGCCATCTCGTTCTCCAAGCGCCGTTAAAATAGAGACTGTCCTGTACCCAGAGCGCATCCCGAATCTTGACAAACGTGGTCTCCGCTTCGATAGAGTCAGTGACGAGTTCGTTCATCCAGACCTTATCGGGAAGATAGAGGGTGTCGAGTGGGGATGAGATAGTGTCCACAATAACCATCCCGGATGATTTTATGTTCCCTATTACATGGAGTTTTTCTGAAGGACTTGTTATACCTATTCCGGTATTACCCGTACCATCATCAATTACGAACCGGTCTCCCTGGCCCTCCTGATGCAATGCGAACATACCGTCATTTCTTGCGTTAAGATACCAGTCGATTCCGGCAGAGTTATCCTTTATCCCCACATAAGTGTTTTCGGATGCACCGTAATTATCACCATGAAATTTTGCAACTATATTGTTGGTCTCAACAACGTGCAATTTTGCGCTTGGAGAACTTGTTCCAATACCCACCTCGCCTGATAAAAGGGTGTACATATCTGAGCCAGAGACCGTCCAGTCATTATCGACGGGATATGTTCCAGCTACTGTGAGGTTTCCTGCAACGTGGGTGTTTCCATGGAAGTAGCCGGCGTAGTTTGTGCCCCCTCCAGAAGCGCTGCCGTAAACTCCGTATTGTACCAGCGCATCACCGAAGACCTCACCTTTCACTCCAGTGCAGGTGGCGTCGCCATGCCCGAGAACATAACCATGCACACCGTTCCTGCCCCCTTCGAAGTAGCCGCCGGTTCCATAACCCTGTGTGGTTGAACACTTACCGTAAACCGCGGCTCCGCTTGTTTCTGTGGAATTATTGACAATATGAGCAACAGCTCCCCCGAAAACATAATTACCAGTGGATTGTCCGATTACTTGCAGTTTATAATTAGGGGAAGTTACCCCGATGCCGACGCTGTCATTCTCAGTGTATAGGTGGTTGCCGTTGCGGGTCCAATCTCCGTCATCGCCGCCGCCAGCCGGCCAAGTCTTCCGCCACGCGCCAGCAAAGTAAAGGCTGTCCTGTACCCAGAGCGCGTCACGGACCTTGAAAACATTACCAGTAGCCTCGACCGAATCGGTGATTAACTCGTCGGTCCATAACTTTGAATTTGCGTAAATAGTGTCAATCGGGGAAAAGAGTGTTTCAGCCTGTATGACACCCGTAACAACAATGTCATCCTCGAAATACGCGGCTAAGTCGCCTGTATTGCGGACAACAATACCTGTATCCGGGTCTCCGGGATTGCATCCGTGGATGTATATCCCTCGTTCAGAGTTGCGGCCACCGATCATCTCGATCCCGTTAGCACCTGGTTCCCAGATCTCGATAGCGTCCTCGCCAGTCCAGCCGATAACCATACCGTTCACCCACGGATAGCCGATGTATATTCCGTCTTCATGCGGAGAATTTATCCAGAGCGCGTCACCGGTGGAGTTTGCGATTTCCACCTTGGCGTTCGGGGTAGTGGTTCCGATTCCCACGCTGTCAGTATTGTTAAATGTGGAAACGATATTCCCGGTTCTCGTCCAGTCGTTATCCGCGCTGCCGCCCCCGCCGGCTATACTGTCAGCTACCCTTGCTCGAAAGGCATAGGGGCTGGTGGTTAGCTCTACTCTCGGGGCAAGGGAATCGCCATCCACTATTATCTGCAGCCAGTAGGGTCCATCGAAAGGGAGGTTAAGGGGATTAATAGAGCCCAGTTCGACATCGAAGAGTCCCTTGATGACCGGGACCAGGTTGGGACTTGTATAACTCTCGGTCCACAGAGCAGCTCCCCCGGTTGCAGCGTTGTAAATCCTGAAGGTCATGGGCAACGTGTCCGTAATCCCAACACCGTCCGCGTCGGTGAGTTTGCCCTGGTACTCCATGGAGCCTGGGATCTGGGCGAAGAGGGATGAATAACCAATTCTCCAAATTGGTTGGTGGATAATGAATAATGATTGAAGAATAATGAAATTAATAAAAAGTACGAAAAAAAACTTAGAACTCCTGAGTCTCATAGTATTTTCTCCTTTTAAAAAGATTTCTATTTTGGTTATATTACTCTCTTACCTTAATATAAACCTCAATTCTTCAAAATAATATAACGGTGGAATTAGTCAATAAAAATAAAGTTCTACAGTAATTGACCATCTACGATGGTTTATCTTCTATGATGGGTTTTCAGAATCCAAGTCCTTCTCTTGTAGTTTAGCTTTTGCTTACATCCCACCCCCCAGGCGGTACAGGTGCACCAGTACCCTACCCCTGAGACGGAGATTATTAAAAGTTACAGTATTTCCTTCTTTTCATTGCTAATTGCTAACTGCTAATTGCCCACTGAATAATTTCTCATTTTCAAAAACTTTCTCTTGACTTTTTCTGAACTTGTTATTAATTAGTAACAGTATAAATTTAAAATTCAATCCGCTTATGAACATTATGGACTTTATTTCGGGATACAAACTTATCAGGAAACTCGGTGAGGGCACCACGGGCGAGGTTTACCTCGTTGAGGACCAGTCGAGAGAGAACGGAGCAGTTGCTCTGAAGCTTCTCTCAAAGGAGATCCAGGAGCAGATAACTATAGAGAGGTTCAAGCTGGAGTTCCATCTTATGGCGCAGATGTCCAGCAAGCATTTCGCGCGGGTTTATGATTTCGGATACTATGGGGACAGGATATTCTTTACGATGGAAAATATCGAGGGCGATCCCCTGGACAAACAAGCTCTGCCTATGCCTGCTGAAAGGGTGATGGACATCGCCGCCCAGCTTGCCGAAGGTCTTTCTTTCCTGCATTCGAAGGGAATACTCCATCTTGATCTGAAGCCAAGCAACGTTTTCGTTCTGCCGGATGGTTCGATAAAGATAATCGATTTCGGGTTGGCTCAAACAGCCGAAACGGTAACTGGCGCCAGGCTTTTTGGAACCCTTGCGTATATGGCGCCTGAAAGAATTAGGAGAGAGCGTTACGATTCGAGAGCAGACCTTTATTCATTGGGTATTATTTGTTACCAATTGCTAACAGGGGAAAACCCGTTTTACCATAAGGACCCTAACACCATAATTGAGCGGCAGCTCACTTACATGCCACCTGAACCGAAACTCAATGAGAAACCCCCAAACGGGAAGTTTCTGGCTGTGGTGTATTCATTAATGGCGAAATCGCCCTACACCAGACCGGACAACGCGTTATCTGTTCTGTATGAGATAAACAAGATAAGAGGGGTTGAGACGGAAACAGAAAGCCTCGGTCAGGGATTCCTTATCAACAGTAAATTCGTGGATAGGGAAATGGAGTTGGAGACACTGAAAGAAAATTTCAGGAATAACGGCAAAAATCACTTTGCGCTTGTAAGAGGTCCGAGGGGTATCGGAAAGAAAAGGCTGATAGAACAGTTCAGGATATTTGTCCAGACGGAAGGGGCAAAATTCATCAAACTGAACCGGGATAACATCGATCCGATACTGACGGTTTTATCGAGGGTATTGAACCGGGAAAACGTTCATATAATAAAGAATTACGCGCCTGATATATTGTATTATGTTCCGGGCGCGTCCGCGCTTCCGTGCTTTGCGCAGGAGAAAGTTACACCTGCCCCGAATTATTTTGCAAGCAGGAATGAGTTCTGGGGTTTCATTATCAAATCGTTTTCACTGCTGCTGGGTTCACGGAAGTGTGTGTTTTCGATCGAATTACCTTCATCTCATCCTTTTCTGAAATACATGCTGAAAAATTTCCCATACGACTTGAACGTGATGTTTATCGCGTATACAGAAGGGACCGAGGGTGAACAGTTCCTGCGGGAGAAACCAGATATCATAGACCTTCCTCCCCTTGACCGTGGAGAAGTCAGCGAGATCCTCGATACTATCTTCACGAGGGTCCAGGGATATGAGCGTTTGCTGGAAATGGTTTACGAACAGTGCCGCGGCAATCCCGGGGAATTAAGAAGCGTACTGCAAAACCTGCTTAACATCGACGGCATTCAGCTTACTCCGGACGGATGGGTTTTTTATCCGCAAAAAGCCGCGCAGGTTCGAAAGGATTTCAGGAAAACGCTTACAGATAAAGTGAGTGCGCTGGATGATTTTGAAGCCAAAATACTCCGTTACTGTGTTCTGTTCAGGGAGCCTTTGCCGTTTTCACTGCTGGAAAAAGCCTTTGAGAACACGAGCGCGCTGGCTGCCGCGTTAACCGATTTGACCAGGATCGAACTGCTCGATAGGATGATAATAGGGGGAAGATTATGCTACAAACCCTATTATGACGAGCTGGAAAACATCGTTGAGAAGACAATGAATAATAAGGATAAAACTGGTAACATATTAAACCTGGAGGAGTTACTGGAGGCGGAAGATGATAATGAGAAATGGACCCCCAGGATACAGGAACTTTACTACCGCGCCGGGGAATACCAGAAGGCGGCAGATTTTACCAAGCTGGCAGTGCGCTTTCTCAGGAGCTCATTCGACTACGAAAAGACGATAAAGCGCTTGAAGGTTCATCTTAAAGCCATCAAACTGATGGGGGAGAAAACAGGGTACATCCGCCCTATGAAGATAATGGCTACATGTTACAAGGACATCGGCAAGCCGGAGAAAGCGATCGCCATTTATCACGCCGCAGCGCGGTTCGCGGAGAAAGAAGAAAACTACCAGCAGCTTGCGGATATCTATAACGACATCGGCGCAGTGGTGTATTCGACCGGCAACTATGGCAGCGCTAAGTCATATTTTGAAAACGCCCTCACTCTGGATGAGCGTATAGACTATGAACCCGGTTTGATACGCAGCCTGAACAATCTCGGCGCTGTAGAAAATGAAAGCAGCCGTTTCCAAAAAGCCACCCATAACTATAACCGCTCGCTGAAACTCGCAAGAAAAGTGGGCAACCAGCTCATGCAGGCGGTACTGCATTATAATCTTGGCGAAATAAACTTCAAGCTGGGGGAGAACAAGGAAGCGGAAATCCTGTTTTTAAGATCGGCTGAATTGGCAAGAGAATTGCATAACAAAGAGATAGTCTTCCAGAACCTGCTGTACCTGGCAAAGGTCTATTGCCTGGATAACGAGTTCGAACTGACTGAAAAAGCGCTGCAGGAGGCGGAAACGATAGCGAACGAGATAGGAAATCCCAGGTCAATGGTGAATTTCCTGGAAGCTTCCACATTTTATTATATCCAGGTCGGCGGTCTCGATATCATAAAAGATGCCTTGACAAAAATACATGAAGCGTTTCCGTATTTACCCGAATCTCAACAGTATTCACTGAATAAGCTCAAAGCCCTGTTGGCTCTGGAAATGCAGGATTTGGACGAGTTGAAGGGAACTATTGAAGCCTCTGGCAGAAAGCCAGGGGATGACTATTGTTCGTTCTTCGAATATTGCGCGCAAATAATGGAAGATAAGGAGATCGAGACCGTTGCAGATAAGTTGTATGCAATAATTAACAAATTTCTGAAGAGTGCTGAATTCATACTATCGGTTACCGGTTTAGTTTGTCTTGTTAATGGTCTGCTGCGTAAAAATAATGCAGTAAAAGCTAATGCATATTTAGAGGGTTTTCAGGAGCTTTTTAGCTTTTCTAATGCGTATATAAACGGTAAGACAAATTTTTTGAAGAGCGTTATCTCGTTTCAGGAAGGAAATTTAGATGGATCGAGGGATTGCCTGAAACAGGCGAGGGATTTATTTCGATCCCTGGGAAATCAACTCTGGCTTGATAGGCTCGACGCGTTTGCCAGGGAGGGAATTTTAAAGGAGGATAGAATGGCAAAGGAAGAAATGATGGAGGATTACAAGGTCCTCTTTGATGTCATAAAGGCGATAAATTCCACACTCGATGCTGAAAAACTGCTGGAAATGATAGTGGATAAAGTGCTTTCGGTTTCTGGTATGGAGAGAGGGTTTTTACTGCTGAAGGAGGGTGATGAGCTTCATTTTATTTTGGGGAAGGACAAAAACGGCATTCACATAAAGGAGGCGGACGCCCAATACAGCACCACCATAGTTCAGGAGGTATTTTCGAAGGGGGCTGCATCGTACAGGGAACACATCACGGGCGATGAAACCCTTTCCGGGCAGAAGAGCATTCTCGACCTGGAATTAAAAACGGCTTACTGCATGCCGATAAAGGACGAGGCTGGAATTCAGGGCGTTATATACGCGGATTCGAGGTCCGGAACGGTTGAGCTTGACCAATGGGATAGAGGGCTGCTGCAGGCTCTCGCGGATAACGCGGCGATTGCCTTGAAGAACGCCAGGAAATTCGATTACATCGTTACCAGGAACGAGCAGCTTTCAGATACACTCGCTGAGAAATACGGATTTGGTAATATCATAGGCAGCTCCCCTGTTATGATGCAGCTTTATGAGAGGCTGAAGGTGATATCCTCCCAGGATGTGACCGTCCTCATTCTTGGGGAGACGGGTGTGGGCAAGGACCTCGTGGCGAAGTCGATACATTTTAATAGTTCACGCAAGGATAAGCCTTTTTACGCGATAAATTGCGCAGCGGTACCGGAGAATCTTCTCGAGTCGGAACTCTTCGGGTACGAGAAAGGAGCTTTTACCGGCGCAGCTGCCACCAGGAGCGGTAAGCTCGAAGCGGCGAATGGCGGCACACTCTTTCTCGACGAGATCGGCGACATGTCCCCCAACCTTCAGGCGAAATTGCTGAGAGTGCTGGAAACCCAAACCTTCCAGAGACTCGGCAGCGTTAAGGATATCTCGATCGACGTGAGATTGATTACTGCCACCAACAAGAAACTGGAAAAACTCATAGAGAACAACCAGTTCAGAGACGACCTTTACTACAGGATATCGACCGTAGAAATTTATCTTCCCCCACTCAGGGAAAGGCGGGAGGACATACCGCTTCTTATCAATTACTTCATCGAGGAAACCGCCAAGAAATTCGACAAGGAACTACCGCAGATAGAAAGGGGAGCTCTTGAAGCCCTGAAGGCTTACTCCTGGCCGGGGAACATCAGAGAACTCCAAAATGTTCTCGAGGAACTATGCCTTTTCGCGAAAGAAGGGAGAATAACCACAGATCTCCTGCCGGATAAGTTGCTCAAAATCGACGTGAAAACAGCGGTTGAAAAAGTCTCGGGGATCCTGGGCGAGATTGCCAGGGGTATCGACTTCAACCCGGAAAATAACGACGAGATGCTCGATAATAAGAAGAATTTAGCTGGGAATTACGAGAAGGAAGTTATCAGGAAGCAGTTGATAACAAACGAATGGCACGTTACGAACACTGCCGAAGCTTTCGGGATGAACCGCTCGCAGTTGCATCATTTGATAAAGAGATACGGACTTAGGGAAGCAGATTGAATATCGAATAACGATTAACGATTAACGATTTTAGAATTAAGAAGTACGAGATGATATATGAGGAACGAAAACAGGACACAGATATCACAGATAAAAATAGATTACACAGATGGTTGAAAAATGGGAAAAGAAACGCAAATAATCAGTGAGCAATTCGCAATTAGCAATTATCAATGAAAAGAAGGAAATACTGCAACTTTTAATAATCTTCGTCTCCGGGGTAGGGTACTGGTGCACCTGTACCGCCTGGGGTGTAGGGAAATGGAATCAAACGCAATGGATCAATAGGCAATTAGCAATGAAAAACAAAAAACCGCCACCCCGATGAGATAAAGAGGAAGAAAAAAATATCTCACGGGGCAAGCCAAAACACTAAGGAACACCGGGGGGGAAAATAAGAAAATAACTGAATAATTCGGAAGAACAACGTACATGGTTAGAACCATAATAAACTGCAAACCATCGTAGATGGTCGATTATTGTAGCATTATATTGACTCTTATATAAACATCCTTGTATTAGGATGAATTAGCTGTCTGGGGGGGAGGCGAAATAATCAATAGTCAATTGTCAATTACCAACAGTCACGTAGTGACGGAATATTTATAGCATACGGTATCACCCTAAATAAAAGAGTCCCTTTAGGGATGCCATATTTATAGTATTGAATGTTTAGGTTTGAAATGTTCAATCCTCGATCTTCTTTATTGCATTCAAACCCAGCTTGAGAGGGATTACAGTAGCCGCGACGTTTACGAGAATAGTAATCACGAACGCGATGATAATGTTAGTCATGGGGAATGACCTTTCGAGAACGAGGTAAGAGGTATATTGATGGGTCGGTAATGCAAGGACTATCACGACGATTCCCACGTACACGAGGCTGACCAGCGCGGTTATCATGCCACCGCCGGACGAGGCGATCTTCCCGGGATTATCCTCTTCGAAACTCGGGAAAATTATCCCCAGACCTACAGCGAGAGAGGTCAGCGATATGCTCATAAGCAGTATCCCGATGGCGGTGAGAAACATCATGAAACCGCTTTGCGCGAGCATAACGTTTGAGACTATCGCGACGAATTCCGCGAGAGTAAAGAATATAATGAAGGCAATCCAGAATTTCTCCCAGAAGAGCCGCCTGTAGGACATAGGGGAGGAGAGTATCGACCAGAAATTTTTGCCTTCGAGGCTGATGGACGGGTACACGAACCTAACGGATAGCGTGGCGAGTATGTAGCCGCAGAACGCAAAATTCCCGAAGGATGTTACCGTTTGCCAGAATCGTTCATCGACGTGGCGGGGGACTATTCGGAGGTTCAGGAGATACAGTATCAGAAGCACCATCAGGATAGTGAATTGCGACCACTGGTTGGGGCTTCGCAGGAATAATTTGATGTCCTTCACCATCAGTGCTCTCATGTCTTTCGGGAAAGGGAAGAGTATCTTCCACAGGAAGCCCCTCTGCGGCTGGAGGTCTTTGCTTTTACTGTCGCGTTTTCCGGATACTTCCGCGGCAGCAAGCCAACTTGGGTAGTACAAGCGCTTAACGATTGCGGAAACTATCACCCACCCCGCGGCGCACGTGCTTATCAGGCATAGAGAATAAAATACGAAGTCTGAAAACGAACCGTGCCTGATGCTCTTCAAAGCCTCAGATATCCAGACGTTTGGCAGATATGGAAAGGATGCAGTGCCAAGCTGTCGAATATAGTAGTTCAGAACGTACAGGTTCCCTTCGACATTCAGCAGAAGCTGCGGGGAGAACGATGTTTTCAGGTATGCGAATATTGCCCCGGCTCCAATTAGAACGAATAGCAGCGCGGTCCAGCGCGGTTTTATCTTCTTCGCTATGAGATAAAAGAACATGCTCAGGACAGTACCCACATAAGCTGGTATCAGAAGGAACGGAATAAATACTACAATTGCCAGGATGGGGTAATAGAACCAGGCGATATTGTGGACGATGCAATAAGCTGCAAATAAGGGGATGCCTACTATGAGAGTAGCCCACGAACTATAAAATATGTTGTCGAAGAACTTGACGAAGAAAACGTTCTGGTAGGAAAGAGGTGTCGCTAGAAGGTATTGCGTCTCAGAGGACCGGAAAAGCGTGGAGATGGAGATCACGATGTTGCTGATTATGAGCATTATCCCGAACGCGAGAAAGCCTATCGAGATAACCTTGTCGATAAGGAGCACCCCGATGTTTTCAACTGTGACCAGGTAGGCAAAAATGCTGTGAAAGAACCAATAACTGCCTCCGAAGAAGATACCCAGAACGATGAATCCGACGATTATCTTAGCGGTCTGCCATTTCTCCTTCTTAAATATCGCCCTGAACAGGAGCTTCAGTTTAGATTTAAATACCAGTTTCAGCATTTTTTACTTACACCTTGTTAAATTTCCTGGCGGCACTATACATGTCATGTCGTCTATGCATTGCTATTCTAAAAACCAGACTTCCTTTTCTCCCCCCGTTAGTGAGAGGAAGAGTTCTTCGAGGCTTTTGCCTTCCATTTCCGCGTCTTCCCTCAACTCGTCAAGGGTTCCGCGCTTCATTAAATTGCCCTTGTTGATGATCCCTATCTCAGTGCATACTTCTTCAGCGACAGAGAGAGTATGGGTTGACATGAATATTGTATTTCCCCTATCCGCCAGTTTTTTCAGTATATCCTTGACCAGCTTCTGGCTCTGGGGGTCGAGCCCGACCATAGGTTCGTCAATAACTATGATATCGGGGGCATGGATTAGCGCTGAGGCCATAACCACTTTCTGCTGCATTCCGTGGGAGTATTCCGCGGCTATGAAATCGCCCCAATCCCCGATCCCGAAGAGGTCGCACAGCCATTCGAGGCGTTTCTGAATAGTATCGGGGTCCATGTTGTACAAACCGCCTACCAGGTGAAGGAACTCTCTTCCCGTAAGCCGTTCGTAAATAAAGGGGTTATCCGGAACGTAGCCTACTATCTGCTTAGCCTTTTCGGGTTCCTTTGTGACATCAATCCCGTTAAGGTGGACGGTTCCCCTGGTGGGTCTTAAGAGCCCCGTTATCATCTTGATAGTTGTGGTCTTTCCGGCGCCGTTCGGACCGAGAAATCCAAATATCTCGCCTTTCGCGATATCCATGGTCAGGTCTTCAACTGCCACTGTATCACCGTATTTTTTTGTCACGTTTTCGAATTTTATCATAAAGCAAAGAATCCTTTCAATTTTCATTTATTAGAGTTAAATTCCCATATTTATAGTCGAGTATCTTTATCCTGAATCCTTCGATCCTTAACAGCTGGATTTGTTCCTGCAAGCTTCCGGAGAGCAGCTTGAGATGGGTAGCGTCCGCGGGATACTGGTTCAGGGTCGCGTCAAAGGTGTGCCATTTCCCATTTGCGTAAGCCTGGTTCCACATGTGATAATAAAACAACCCTTCCATGTAGAGGACACCCACGTTCATTCTTGTGTGGATGCCGATGGACCTTGCCAGGGCGGTAAAAAGTATCGAGTGTTCGTTGCAATCCCCCTTTTTCTTGTTCAGAATATCCACCGCGTTCGGTATGGACATGGTGTAATCCTTATCAATGTTTTCGTAAAGCCAGCTATTGATAACTTTAAGCATTTCGAGTGTATCGCTGATCCCTTCGGTTATTTTCAAAGCCCTGGAGAGAATTCGTTGGTCCTGTGACTGTACGAACGCGTCTGAGATGAGGTCGTCGGAATCAGGGGGATCACCCAGCATGCTGTCATTATCGAAGCCGTAACTTGAGATCTCAAGGACGTCATTGCCATCAACGAACCTCTGGTTAAAATCCTGGAATTCGAAAAGCTGGGTTTCTACACCTTGAATAGCTATCTTCAGGTATGTTATATCTCTCGGGTTCTCGATTTCCTTGTTGGTTCGGATCGCGAAATCCTGCAGCAGGTCTTCCTTCCCGTGTTTATTCATGGTGAACGCGAGGGCTTCCTCTTTTGTAGCTTTATAGCTGGATAAACCCTGACCGCTCTTTTCGATTATCATGGTGCCGTTCTCCTCGATCCACATCTCGCTCATGAGGCTGCCCAGGTAGAGATAAACGTGCCATACCGGACCTTCTGTGCCGAACCTGCTGGGAGGATATTGCCTGCTGATATCAATGTTGTACTTGACCGGAGCCATTGTAAAGGGATCGAATGTCGGGATCTCGATATGGTCCGGGGTGAAATCACGCAAGGCAAGGTATTCGGGTATCAGCGCCGGTGGAAATATCGAGCCCGATATTGGGAAGGATAGAGTCTCCTCATTATCTTCAGATGTAATTGTAACATGCAGTCCGTCTTCACCTACGCTTCCATTCGTGGTTATCTCGTAATCATCCGACGAGAAGGTAAAGGTAAATGAGCTGATCGCGAATGATGAATCCACGGTGTAAATCCCTTCCAGGAGGATCTCCTGCATGACACCCCCGACAGGAAGGCGCAGGTAAGTGGTTTCGTTGACCAGGTAAAATCCTGCAGTGGTCTGGATAATCTTGTTGGAATACCCAATTTTATCGTCCTGCATACTGATGGTGTTCCACTCTTCCTTCTGGATGTTCCCAAGACCAACAACATTAAAGTCCTGCTGGGAGGTTGGGACCTCGTGGTGGGTTCGCTGGTAGAGAAGCACCATCATCAATACCCACCATACAACTGCTCCAACCGCGATGAAATTTAAGATTACTTTTTTCATTCAAGCTGGTTTATTGGGTCGCGTCATCCACGATGTTTTTAATCCTGCAATTTTCGTCCATTTGCCAGACGTCTTCTGTTTTATCATTATCGAGATTAGCCCGGGCTTCCGCGAGGTACCCGTTTGCATCAGCTCTTACAATGGAAAGGGTGTAATATTTGCCCCTCGATAATCTCTGTAGCTGTTTAATGTCTCTTGAGTATTCCCCGTGTTGAGCCTGATGCATCGCCTGCTGCTGGCAGATCGCGCTAAGCAACTGTTTCGCTTCGAGCTGCTTGGTTTTTAAAGCCCCTTTCTGGTAAGGTTGAGTAAAAACCTTCTCTGTTTCGGTTTCCGCCGCTTCTTCGGGCTTAAAGAAAACGAAATAAACGATCAGCAGGGCTATTATAAACAATAAAAATATAATTACACCTTTCATGCTACACTCCTATTAAGAAGTTACCATCAAATTAAAAAGCATATATAAATTATATTATTTTTTT
>JAFGQG010000095.1 GCA_016935765.1 bacterium | reverse complement strand
ATTCTGATATTTTCGTGTTTGTCAATAATTCAAGGTTTAATTGTTAAAAGGAGGTAATGATGGATGAAGAGAGACAGGGTGGAATGAACGAAGGAATGGGGCAACCGCAGCCTGCAGCCACATCAGGCGAAGATCTGATTCAGATAAGCCCCGAGGAAAAAGAAGAGGGTAAGGTTATGGCTATTTTAGCATATATCATCTTCTTCGTACCCCTTCTTGCAGCAAAAGACAATAAATTTGCTATGTTTCATGCTGAACAGGGAACGCTTTTATTCATTGCATACGTTGTAGTAATGATAGCGGGGACCATAGGTTCGCTGGTTTGCATCGGCGCTCTCCTATACCTGCTGTATATTCCTCTCCTGGTTTTCGCCATAATTGGAATAGTAAACGCCGCTGGTGGAAAAGTAAAGGTAGTGCCCTTGATCGGTTCCTGGGGCAGGAAGTTCAATTTCGTGAAGTAATAAGTTATTTATATACTTGTTTTATACTTAATATTTTACAGTTAACTTTATTGCGATTTTGGCGGTTCGGTTAATTATTTATCTTACAAGGAATTAGCATTAATTCTTGTAACCTGGAAAAGCTAATTGAAATTGCGGTTGTAAAGTTTTCCGGTCTTAAGGACTAATTTTAATTTGACAACCTCTTCTTTTTATAGTATTTTTGAAGTATAATTTTATGGTTAAACTATAACTGTAAACAACGGAGGTGAAATCGAATTTTAAGATTGTTTTGGGTTCAATGCCAGTTCACGGAAACCAGCAAGCGTAACTTCATCTATAGGAGTTTTGTATCTTCAGGAGTGAAATGAAGAAAAAAGTATTGATAGCTGACCAGGCTCTTTTTATGAGAACATTATTACGAAATGTCGTGCAAAAAGCCGGCTACGAAGTATGTAGCGAAGCGCGTTCAGGAAAAGAGGCAATTGCCGGGTTCCATGACCATGATCCACATCTTACAATCCTGGACCTCGTAATCGACGAACCGCCCGGTAATGTCGTGGTCAGTGAAATACTTAGGATAAACCCCCAAGCTAAAATCCTGATTATAAGCGCGATAAGCCAGGGTATTCTCATAAAGAAAACCCTTGAAGCTGGAACAAAAGGATATATAAAAAAGCCCTGTAATCCGGATAAAGTATTAACGCAAATTAGAAGTATCCTTGAAGAATAATAACATTGAGGAAACTATAATATGAAAATAATACCAAAATTTTTCGGACAGTACCTGAGAGATAAAAAAGTCATTTCAAACATTCAGCTTAATAAGGCTGTAAATTTCCAGTGTGAAAACTTGAATAGAATAGGCGAAATCGGAATTGAAAAAGGATATTTAACACCAAAACAAGCTTCTGAAATTAATTATTGCCAGAGGCGTCTCGATATTAAATTTGGCGAATTCGCAGTAGCTATGAGGTTTTTAACGGATAGTCAATTGGATGAACTGCTTTTTATCCAGGAAGATAATCACATATTTCTGGGGGAAGCTCTGGTCAAACTTGGGTTCATTGACTCATATAAAAAGGAAAAAGAACTTGGGTTTTTCCACAAGGAACAGGCAGTTTTCGAAAGTTTCGAATCTATATTCACCCGAACGGTGGGTGATAATAAAAAGGTCTTCTCTGTACTCGATAACACGATCAAAGCGTTCAGAAGAATATGCAGCATCAAAGCAAAAGTGGGATTTCTATCATCAGAAAAGTCAACTATTAAGAATCTCTACGCAACTTCAGTTGTGCCGCTACGCGGGTACGAAGACTTTAAATTCTTCCTGAACCTGCCCCGGGAGATCTCCATAAAAATAGCTGAAGGTATAACTGAAAAAATACCCGAAGAAATTAATGATGAAGACATTAACAGAAGTGTCGATGAGTTCTGTGATATCGTGTGCTGGGTCGTCAAAGCCGACCTGTTGGAAATAGGAAAGCGTATCAACATTGGTGAGCCTGAGTATTTCCTAAAATCATCAAACCCTTCAATCATTGTCGATGGCGACGAGGAACTCCTGGAATTTCCATCAGTGACGCCCGAAGGATGCTTTGGAGTCGGAATAATCAGGAAACGCTAAGATCCGGCAGCCAGTTTAAACTCGTTCATATATCCCCTGAATATCGAATGTATATCCCCCCTATATAACCCAAAATCTTCAGGTTTATACTTCTTCCTGCTTTTCAACCTTCTCAGATTTTTGATTATATTTGTTCCTCTTGGTGTGGCTGGTTCAGTCAGAGGTTTAATACCAAACCTGTCAGCGATTTTCTTTACTATATTCCCCGGGTTATCCCTTAATTCCGACATCGTAACATTCAACAAATTCATGGTTGGATTGTTACGCCAAAAATCCCTTGCCTTCTCTGTCATTTTATAATACTCGTCAGTCACGAACTTCCCAACATCCCTTTTTTCAGCATATCCGAAGTAGAACCGCTGAGCTTCATAGATCATACTGCTGTATGAAGGAATGGATTTGAACGGATCCCGATGTATCCAGATTAGGCAAGCATCCGGGAATGTCCTTGTAATCGATTCCATGAAAAGCATGTGCTCCGGGCATTTCAGAACGAGATCGGGATTCCCTTTGTGGCAGCTAAGTATCTGAAGGAATTCCCGGTAATCTTCATAAGCCTTATCCATGCAATGGCTTAACAAAAATTTGCCATAATCTTCGACCCCAAATTGAAAAATATAGTTATATACGCTGAAAGTTGGTCTGAATAAATACCAGCACTCCTCGAACGAATACAACTTCAATGGGTGAAGCAACTGGAGCTTCGGAGTGGATATCTTGTACAGAAGGAAAATTATGAACGCCTTGAGAATCCTGGTGTTCTTGTCTAGTGTCGGGAACTTGGAATACGGCACCGGTTCGATAAGCTCCCAGAACCGAAGCCCTCTCCTATTAAAAAATTGTATAATAATGTTCTGAAGATACGTTGTTCCGGACCGCGGCAAACCCATAACGAAAATCGGTTTTTTTATCTCAGTGTTCAGCACCTCAGGATGGGACCGTAAATATCGTTTCAGCCTGATCCTCATATAAATTGACTCGTTGAAGGCGCGCGTGATCGCCGACCTGCCCAGCGGAGTAACGTGCCTGCCGCGCAGCTCATTTAACAGTATCTTAAGAGGTCCGAATACATAATGGTCCTCTTTCATATCCAGGAAGGGATTCTTATCATACTGGAATTTAAAATAATCCTTGATAGCATCCAGGTAGTTATCCGCCGCTATCTTCTTTGCTAAAAAATTGAATAGCCTGAGCCAGGTTCTATCCCGGTAAGGTTTTCTGTGGCGTCTTAATCTTAGCAAACCTTTTTTCATAAATGCACCTGAAGAAAACGAACCATATTTTTTCCTTATACTCCCCACAAAAGTACACCTGAACAGTGGAATGTCAAATGGTTTTTCGTGTTGAAGGCTTGCTTTGACAGACAAGGTTGTCTGTCCATACAGGACAGGGAGGTCTGTCTATACAAGGAATCCGATTCCATTTAAATTTTATTATCAGTTCAGACAAATGTTTAATATATCATAAATGTATGTGGATACAATTTGTGAAATTCGCAATAACCAAGCTTATTTAATTGACATTTCAAATTTTCTTTCTATTTTTTAATTATACAGTAAATAAGGAGAAACAAGTGAGTATATTGATCGAAGAAAAAAAACTTGCACAAATAATAAAAAACGCGGTTAAAGAAGCATTCCAGGAAGAATTTGATACAAAATTGATGGAAGTAATGCTTCGTTTTATTCCATTTGTTAGCGACTTAGAACAAAAAGAAATTGATAAGCTTTATGGGAAACCAGGAAAAGATGAAGTTGCTTCAAGTGAGATAATCGAAGTATGAAAGTAGAGATTAAGTATTCATCGCAAGCTAATAAGTACATTAATAGAAATGATTTAACAAACGTAATACATTCTGTTATTAAAGAGTATTTAAATCTGCTGAGGGGAAAAGTATATAAATAAGAAGTATTTGCTGTATCCAGGATTAACAAGAAACGCTAATTTATTATATTGCCCAATCCCTTGCCCGTTCAACTGCCCTGCGCCATTCACTCAATAACTTCGTATTGTTAAAATCCTTTGCTGGTTTGAATACCCCGTCTATTTCAAATAGCTCTTCGATCTCCTGCACATTTTTCCAGAAACCAACAGCTAATCCCGCGAAGAAAGCAGCGCCCATCGCAGTGGTCTCGAACACACGGGGGCGGATCACATTAATACCCGCAATATCAGCCTGGAACTGCATCAGCAAGTTATTCGCGGATGCTCCGCCGTCCACCCTGAGCTCAGGAGGTTCGATACCGGCATCAGCGATCATGGCATCCAGCACGTCCTTGACCTGGAAAGCGATGGATTCGAGGGCTGCTCTTGCAATGTGACCGCTGTTCGTTCCTCTCGTGATACCGATGATGGCACCGCGAGCGCGGGGGTCCCAGTGCGGAGCTCCCAAACCCGCGAAAGCCGGCACGAGGTACACTCCCCCGTTATCCACAACTTCCGCAGCCAACACCTCCACATCACTGGAACTCCTGATGAGCTTCAGACCGTCACGGAGCCATTGTACAACCGCGCCGCCAATGAAAATGCTGCCCTCCAGCGCGTAAACCGGCGATCCGTCATATACCCAGGCAATAGTGGATAATAGCCTGTTCTTCGAAAGTACCGGTTTATCCCCCGTGTTCATCATCAGGAAGCAACCAGTGCCATAGGTATTCTTCAGCATTCCTCTTTTAGTGCACATCTGCCCGAAGAGCGCTGCTTGCTGGTCGCCAGCCACTCCGCAAATAGGGATCGGTGCTCCAAAGATCTCCGGAGCAGTTTCACCGTAAACCTCGCTGCAACTTCTAACTTCGGGCAGTATGGACCGTGGAATATTAAAAATATCGAGAAGTTCATCATCCCAGGCGAGTTCGTGTATGTTGTAAAGCATGGTTCTCGAGGCGTTGGTGACATCCGTGGCGTGCGCATTCCCCCCGGTCAGGTTCCAGATCAGCCATGAATCGACAGTTCCGAAAGCAAGTTGTCCTGCTCGTACTTTTTCCTTCGCGCCCGGGATGTTCTCCAGTATCCATTTTATCTTGGTCGCTGAGAAGTACGCGTCGGGGATAAGCCCTGTTTTGCCCTGTATCTCCCCCTCTCTCGTTCGCTTTAATTCATCAGAATAGTCAGCGGTGCGGCGGTCCTGCCAGACGATAGCGTTGCAGAGCGGCTTGCCCGTTTCCCTATCCCAGATTATGGTAGTCTCGCGCTGGTTAGTGATCCCGATCCCTGCGACCTCCCCCGCATCGATACCCGCACTCCTGAGCACATCGCGCGCTGTATTTAACTGAGTGGACCATATCTCAGCGGGGTCATGCTCCACCCACCCGGGTTGCGGGAAGATCTGCCTGAACTCCTTCTGGGAGGAAGCGCAGATGTTGCCAGATTCATCGATCAGCAATGAGCGAGAACTTGTGGTGCCCTGGTCAAGCGATAAGATGTAATTCTTATTCTTCATCCAATACAAATCCAAGGTAAGGTCATCGAAGTCCTTGTATCATTTTTTCGGGTACACAGTCTTTCAAATCAGGGAAAGCTTCTATTATACGGTATATGTCAGCAAGGTCCTTCTGTCTTTTACTCTCACGCCTTTCTTCATCTAAGTATGCCCATATTTTGCCTTGCAAGATATCTTTTAAAGAGGCAACTTTCATCTCGTATCCCATTACACTTTTAAGGGATGATCGGGATATAAAAACCTGGTACCTCGGATCAGTCTGAACTTGTAATCTTAATTCTGATTTAGAATTCGTTAGGTTTATACTATGTTGGAATTTTTCTATTTTGAAATTTTTATACGCTTCTTTTATTAAACTATCAACAGAATCATTAACCACAACTATATCCAAATCTAAACTCACAACTGGTTCAACATAGGCATTAACACCTAATCCCCCAATAACACAATAATCGGCATTAATTTTATTAAGCAAATCGAGAAATTGTTGCAAAATATCTTCTTGCGCATTGCTAATAGTATTCAGAAAGTTTCTTTTCCTCATGAATATATCTCCTATTCTTATTAACATAAGGCAATAGACAACTTTCGTCAAACTAATTCACTAATAAACTGCAATTTAAAAGGATGATGAATAGTACCCAAGAGAATTGGACTAATAGAATACGCGATGAATTCACTGCATCTGCCGAATCCGGACTTCTATCCCTTGAGTATCCTTCATCAATTCAATTAGCTCGTTAGTATCCGTTTCACCATAATGATATGGGTAAAGTACCTTCGGTTTGAACGCTTTTGCAGCGTCAGCGACCATTTCCGGGGTCATGGTATAGGGGAGGTTCATGGGCAGGAAGGCGATGTCGATGTCTTCCAGCGCTTTCATCTCAGGGGTGTTCTCGGTGTCCCCTGCGACATATATACGCTTGTCCCCGATTGTCAGGATATACCCGTTCCCGACGCCTTCGGGATGGAACGGCACCCCTGTATCCCGTTTATGCTCAATATTATACGCCGGTACAGCTTCTATCTTAATACCCTGGATAGCAAGTGTATCGCCATTCTTCACGATGATCCCACCCGAAACCTTTGAAGTGCAGGATTCCGAGTAAACCATCTCCGTTTCATCGGTCCTGATAATGTTCAACGCTTCCGGATCGAGGTGGTCGCGGTGCTCATGGGTGATGAGTATGATGTCAGCTTGCGGGAGTGTGGAATAATCCGCCAGCTTCGTCCAGGGGTCGACGTGTATCATCTTCCCGTCGATATTGAACATCAGCGTTCCATGCCCGATGAATGTAATCTCGAGAGCCCCTGCTGAAGTTGAAAATGTGTCCTTTTCGAATTGGTCCTGGGAATTCACAATGGAGGCGAATAAACCCAGGCAGCTTATGAGTAGAATTAATTTGATCATGTTCCAAAACCCAACCTTCTAAATATTTGGTAACGTTCAAAAGTCTCGGCATTTATTAATTGACAAATAAAATGACCTCCTTGTAAATTAT
>JAFGQG010000094.1 GCA_016935765.1 bacterium | reverse complement strand
TTAATAATATTTTTTTATTTTTTTAACTTGACAATTCAAGCTTAAAAATTTAGAATTAAAACTCTATTTTTAATAGAGATAATTAAATAAGATTTACAATATAGGAGAGAGATTTATGGAATTAGAAATACCATACGGCAAGGAAAAGGTAAGGGTACAGTTTCCCGATAAATATCTTGGGGAGATAGTCCATCCGAACACGGTACAGTTAAGCGATGAGAAGGAAGTGCTTTTCAAAGCGATGGATAATCCGATCGGGACGGTATCGTTCGACAATTTTGTCGAGTCGGCGAAGGATATTTTGTTTATCGTTAATGATGGCACGCGCCCGACTCCGACCGCTAAGATCCTGGATATCATCTACGATTCGATCAAGGACAAGGATATCAAGTTCATTATAGCGACTGGTTGTCACAGGGCTCCAACCCAGGAGGAGTACGACTTCATTTTCGGTGACAAGTACGAGGAATTCAAGGACAGGATCTTCGTTCACGATGCAAAGAAGGATGAGGATATGGTTTACCTGGGCGATTCTTCCAATGGAACCGAGATGTACGTGAACAAGCTGGGTGTCGATGCTGATGCCATTGTGATTATCGGCTCGGTGGAACCGCATTATTTTGGTGGTTATACAGGAGGGCGGAAATCCTTTCTTCCCGGTATCGCTTCATACAAAACCATCACCCAGAATCACAAATACGCTCTCAGACCGGAGGCTAAAGCGCTAGCTCTGGAAGGAAACCCTGTTCATGAGGATATGATCGACGCGCTCAAGACCATCAAGGGTAAAAAGATATTCTCGATCCAATCGGTGCTGGATAAGGACAGGAAGATCTATGCTGTCACCGCGGGTGATATCCATGAATCCTTCTATGCCGCGATCGATAAGGCGAACGATGTTTTCTGTGTGAAAGTCAAAGAGAAAGCGGATATAGTCGTATCGATCGCGCCGTACCCGATGGATGTGGATCTTTACCAATCCCAGAAGGCTCTTGATAACGGCAAGCTGGCTCTTAAAAAAGACGGGATTCTCATCATGGTAGCGAAGTGCAGAACGGGTATCGGTCCTGAAACGTTTTATAATTTGCTGTGCAGCGAGGATGATCCAAGTTGTGTTCTCGAGACTATCGATAGGGAATACAAGCTCGGTTATCATAAAGCGGGAAAGATGGCGGAAATATTCACCTGGTCGCAGGTTTGGGCTGTTACCGACCTCGATGATGACGTTCTGGAGAAAATTTTTATTAAGTCATATAAAAGTGTGCAGAAAGCCATAGATGACGCTATTCAGGAAAAGGGACCTGGTGCAAAGATTATGTTCCTGATGGATGGCAGTATTACAGTTCCAATGTTCAGCGAGTAAGCTATATGTTGTTTAGAAATCATTCATCTGTTTTAGGTTTGAAAGAAGAGTTGCCGAAATATTAATTTTAACAAAATAAAGGAGGTTTGACGGGATGTTAAAGGATACGTTAAAGGGTAAGATCGATTTGATGAGAGATAGGATCATCAAATTATTGAAAGAGCATGGTGATGCTGAGATGTCGAAAGTAACCTTAGCTCAGCTCATGGGAGGCGCGCGTGGTGTAAAGTGCTTGCCTTGCTTTACTTCCAATGTCGATCCCATGCAGGGAATCACTTTCCATCGTTACAATATTCCGCAGTTGATAGAGAAGCTTCCCAAGGCTCCTGGCGGCGAGCAGCCATTGCCGGAGGGAATCTTTTATCTGCTGTTAACAGGCGATATTCCCACTGATGAGCAGGTTGCGGAGATCACTGAAGCTTGGAAGAAACGTGGTGCTTTACCTGATTACGTGATCAAAGCTCTGGATGCGCTTCCACCGGATATGCACCCGATGACACAGTTCTCTATCGGTATTCTCGCCATGCAGAAGGATTCTATTTTCAGTCAGAAGTACAGGGATGGAATGTCCAAGTACGATTATTGGGATCCCATGTACGAGGATGTCATGAATCTCCTGGCTAAACTGCCAAAGATCGCGGCTTATGTTTACAGGAGAGCTTACAAGAATAACGTGCAGATTCCATCCGATCCAAATCTCGATTGGGGTGGTAATTTCGCGCACATGATGGGTGTTGAGAATAATGAGTACAAGGAACTGATGAGATTATATCTCTTCCTGCATTGTGATCATGAAACAGGTAACGTCAGCGCTCACACGACTCACGTGGTTGGCTCAGCCCTTTCTGACGCTTTCTATTCACTTTCTGCTGGAATCAATGGTTTAGCTGGTCCGCTTCATGGTCTTGCCAACCAGGAAGTTCTCCGTTGGATCATGGACGTGAAGGAGAAACTCGGTGGCGGAGTTCCAACAAAAGAACAACTTTCGAAGTTCCTATGGGATACACTGAACAGCGGACAGGTCATACCGGGTTACGGTCATGCTGTATTAAGGGTAACCGATCCCCGTTACACCGCGCAGAGAAACTTTGCAGTTAAGTATCTTCCTAATGATGAAATCTTCAAGGTTGTAAGCATGCTCTTTGAACTGGTACCCGATATCCTTAAAGAGCACGGCAAAGCGAAGAATCCTTGGCCTAACGTCGATGCTCATTCAGGCTGCCTACAGGTTTACTACGGCGTTGTCGAGTACGATTTCTACACGGTATTATTTGGTGTTTCCAGGGCTATCGGAGTGCTAACCCAGCTTATCTGGTCGAGAGCTCTCGGTCTGGCTATCGAACGACCCAAGTCCGTGTATTTCAAAGACCTGGAAGATATGTTCAAATAAAACCAACTGGCGAATTGCATTCGACTTTGAACAGAATCCTGTTCAAAACGCATTCCAGTTGTAGAATATATAATTAGATGTTAACGCGGAGTCAGGTATCTCATGGATGTCTGATTCCGCTTTAGTGATTTTTGCTAAATAAGCATTTTAAACGTAAGGGTTATATTAGTTTTAGTTATTCCAGAAAGTAAAAGGAGTTGATATGGGTGAGAACCTGTTTGATAAGATAATAAAAGCGCATCTCGTTGAAGGCAATCCTATCCCGGGTGAAAGAGTAGGTATCAAGGTCGATCAGACTTTGACTCAAGATGCGACCGGAACGATGGTTTACCTTGAGTTCGAAACGATGCACATTCCAACTGTGAGGACCAAGTTATCTGTGTCCTACATCGATCACAATACTATGCAGGATGGATTCGAGAATGCGGATGACCACAGGTATTTACAATCGACTGCCCGGAAATTCGGGCTTTATTTTTCGAGACCGGGGAACGGTATCTGTCATCAGGTTCAATTAGAGAGGTTTGGTGTTCCGGGCGACGTCCTGCTCGGTTCGGACAGCCACACTCCGACCAATGGCGGTATCGGGATGATGGCTATAGGAGTAGGTGGTCTGGATGTAGCTACTTCGCTTGCGGGTGCCCCGTTTTACCTGGATTATCCAAAGGTGATAAGGGTGGTTTTGAAGGGCGAACTGCAACCGTGGGTTACTGCTAAAGATATAATTCTTAAAGTATTAGAGCATCTTTCGACCAAAGGCAACGTTGGCTGCGCGATAGAGTATTCGGGCGATGGGGTCAAATCCCTGGATGTCCCCGCGAGGGCGACAATAACCAACATGGGCGCGGAAACCGGGGTCACAACTTCGATTTTCCCTTCCGATGAGAACACGCTGAAATTTCTGAAGGCACAGGGCAGGGAGGAAGTATTCAAGGAACTCAAAGCTGACCCGGATGCTGAATACTACAAGACTATCGAGATAGACCTGAAAGAGTTAGCGCCTCTTGCCGCCTGTCCACACAGTCCCGGCAATATAGAGACCATTTCGAAATTGGCAGGACTGAAAGTTGACCAGGTTTGTATAGGCAGTTGTACGAATGCGTCGTATCAGGACCTTGCAATGGTTGCGAAGATATTGAAGGGTAAGACTATAGACCCGAGATTGAGTTTGATAATAACCCCGGGTTCTAGGCAGGTACTTCTCATGCTTGCGAAGTCGGGAGAACTGGCAACGCTTGTAGCGGCGGGAGCGCGTATCGCGGAATGCACGTGTAACTTCTGCATTGGCGCTGGTTTCTCGCCGAAATCGCACGGGGTTTCAGTAAGAACCAACAACCGCAACTTCAAGGGCAGATCGGGAACTGCTGATGCGGATATTTACCTTGTAAGTCCGGCTATCGCAGCCGTAACCGCGCTAACCGGTGAAATTACCGATCCCACAACCTCCGGAGATTGGGAGTTTGCAAGAGTGGATATGCCCGAGAAGTTCCTTATCGACGACAGCATGATAATACCCCCGGCGTCGCTGGAGGAGCGGGAGAAGATAGAGATCCAGCGAGGACCAAATATCGGTGAACCACCCATTAGTGAGCCCCTGAAGGATACTATCAAAGGAGAAGTAATAATTAAAGTGGGCGACAAGATAACGACTGACCACATTATGCCTGCGGGTCGCCGTTTGAAGTACCGTTCCAACATACCCAAGTACGCGGAGTTCGTGTTTGAACCGGTGGATGAGACCTGTCCACAGTGTTGTTTGGAACACAAGGAAAAAGGGGAGGACGGCATCATCGTTGGCGGCTTGAGCTACGGACAGGGATCTTCTAGAGAACATGCCGCCATCTGCCCGATGTACCTCGGTATCAAAGCGGTGTTAGCCAAGAGCATTGAGAGAATCCACGCGGACAACCTGGTTAATTTCGGGATACTTCCGCTGTACTTCGAGAACGAAAGCGATTACGACACCCTGGAAAAGGGTGATAAACTCACTATCGCCGGAATACATGAAGCTCTGAAAAGTAATACCGATGTGAAGTTACAGATAACGAACAAGCAAAAAGAATTGCCTTTGAAATTCAAGCTTTCTGAGCGGCAGAAGGAGATTCTTTTCAGTGGCGGCAAATTAAATTACATCAAGAAGCAAGTTTCATAGCGGATTTGATTATGGTTTCCAATCACGCGAACCATGGACTACTCCAGTAATCCAGACATCGTCATTTTCAATCAGATACATTTAATAAAAGATTTGCTATTCTTTGTTTTTTCCATAATTTATGTACAAATGGAAAGTCAGGTTTACATCGGCACTGCAGGTTTTTCATACAAGGATTGGGACGGTGTGGTCTATCCGTCCCAAAAACCTTCCAATTTCAATAACTTAACCTATTTAGCCCGATACGTCGATGTAATTGAGATTAACAGCACCTTTTACAATCCTCTTCGGGCGTCGGTGTTTCGCGGCTGGCTGAATCAACTTAATAACAGCCCATCCGTTTCTGATGATTTTATATTTACTGTCAAACTCTGGCAGAAATTCACGCATGATGATATTGTTTTCAACGCAAGAGATATAGATCTCTTCAAGAATTCCCTGATACCACTATTTAATTCAAAGAAACTTGGCGCGCTGCTGATTCAGTTCCCTTTCTCCTTTCAGATGAATACGGAGAACGTTAGCAAGTTGGAAATTGTGCTGAAGAATTTCCAGGAATTCCCAAGGGCAGTCGAAATAAGGCATAATAGCTGGGATAATGATGAGTTTCTCGATTTTCTTCGGGCTCATAAAGTCGCTTATGTGAATATTGATCAACCACATATAGGGAAATCAGTGGGAGTAACTGATTATGTAACCAGTGAGATAGGTTATGTCCGGCTCCACGGGCGTAACTACCAAAATTGGTTCAAGGAGAATGTAGCCTCAAGTGACCGCTACAATTATTTATATACTGAGGGCGAACTTGAAACCTGGGTCAAGATCATTAATAAACTTTCGTCAGAAGTGAAGAATTTGTTCGTTATTACGAACAACCACTTCAAGGGTAAAGCGCTTGTAAATGCGCTTCAGTTGAAATTTAAACTTGTTAACAGCCCGGTGAGAGCGCCTGAACAATTAGTTGAAGCTTATCCGGAAATTGAAAAGATCACGGAAAGGGAAGTTGGACAGTTATCACTATTTTGAAGATAAGCTAGTTTTTTCTTGAGTCATCGCGTAACTCCCCCAGTAAAAGTATTCTTATAATGAAAGGGTTTTTATATTTGCAAACCTTTGGTAATTGATTTAATAATTTGACATAGATTTAATAAAAAATATATTAAAAAAATGTACTGAATCTAATATAAACGGAGGTCTATAATATGTTTAAATATTCGATAGTTTTATTATTCTGTTTTATTATTGCTGCAAATGTTTTTGGGGTTCCACGGCTTGTTAATTACCAGGGTAAGGTAACAGATACTAATGGTGTAGGTATAGATGATACGTTAGAAATTATTATTTCAATCTATGATGATTCTACGGGCGGTACCGCACTCTGGATTGAGCAGCATCTTGAGGTACCTGTGACGAAAGGTTTATTTGATATCATCCTTGGAACTGAAGATCCCCTGGATCTTTTATTTGAAGGTGGAGAATATTGGCTTCAAATCTCTGTCGATCGTGATGTTCTCTCGCCCCGGCAGAGAATCATCTCAGAGATATTTGCCATAAGAGCTATATATGCAGATACTGCGAACCTGGTACGTTGGAATGATATAATCGGAGTTGATCCTTTGATAATCATGGAAGGGGAGAACGTTTCACTTCTCGCGAATGATGCGGGGTATTTGACCGATGTTGACTGGGACACGCTCGGCGCGTACTCGGATACATTTCACGGTCACTCATTCCTGGATATATCGGGGAGCGCGACAGACGGTCAGATCCCTAACGACATCAGTATCGACTATTCGGATTCCACGGGAGCGGTTAAATGGAGTGATATTTTTGGAATTCCAAGTAGGATAATGATGGAAGGGGAGAACGTTTCCCTTCTCGCGAATGATGCGGGGTATTTGACCGATGTTGACTGGGACACGATCGGCGCGTACTCGGATACATTTCACGGTCACTCATTCCTGGATATATCGGGGAGCGCGACAGATGCTCAGATCCCTAACGACATCAGTATCGACTATTCGGATTCCACGGGAGCGGTTACC
>JAFGQG010000093.1 GCA_016935765.1 bacterium | reverse complement strand
TTGACGTAATAACAAATTTTATGGATAGCGGAGGATAAAATGACAATATATTTTCATAATACACTTTCAAAAATGAAGGAAGAATTCGTACCGATAAATAGCAATGAAGTCAGGATGTACACCTGCGGACCCACAGTATATGACTTCGCGCATATTGGTAACTACAGGGCATACCTTTTTGAGGACCTCTTACGCAGGGTTTTGCAGTATAATGGATATAAAGTAACACAAGTGATGAATCTTACGGATGTTGATGATAAAACCATCAAAGGTTCGCAGGAATTGGGGATACCGCTTGATGATTTTACCAGGAAATTCAAGGATGAATTCTTCAAGGATCTTGACACCTTGAGAATCCAGAGAGCTGAGTATTATCCGGAAGCTACAAAGCATATACCACAAATGGTTGACCTTGTTAAAAGGCTTATCGAGAACGAACATGCCTACCTGGGAGAGGATAATTGCTATTATTACAGGGTTTCCAGTTTCGAAGATTACGGAAAACTATCCGGGAAGAAGATAAATGAGCTGATTTGCGGCATAAGGGTGAGGTCAGACGATTATTCGAAGGATGAAGCCCGGGATTTCGCTTTATGGAAAAGCTGGGCGGAGGAGGATGGTCCGGTTTTCTGGGAGACTGACCTGGGCAAAGGAAGACCTGGTTGGCATATCGAGTGCTCGGCAATGTCAACGCATTACCTGGGCAACCACTTTGACATACACACTGGTGGAGAGGACAATATATTTCCTCATCACGAGAACGAGATCGCGCAATCAGAGGGGGCGACAGGCGAGAAATTCGTGAATTATTGGCTTCATTGCGCTCACCTGATCGTTAATGGTGAGAAGATGAGTAAAAGCCTTGGAAATTTTTACACGCTCAGGGATCTCCTTGAAAAGGGCTATGACCCGGTTTTCATAAGACTGCTCTTATTATCGACCTATTACAGGCAGCAATTGAATTTCTCATTCGAAGGACTTGAAGCAACGAAGGAATCACTGAACAGGCTCTATGATTTTATCGAATGGCTGAAACGAGTGAAGGAGGGGGAAATAACCGAGGCTGTCAATTCACTCGTTAACGAATCAAGACGAAAATTCAAGGAATCCCTTAATAACGACCTGAACATTTCACCGGCTATTGCGTCCATTTACGAACTGATAAAAAACGTATATTCGTTGAACAAGGAGAAAGCTGTCACTAGTTCTGACGCGGAAGCGCTTTTGAATTTCGTACACGAGGTAAATACCATTCTTGATATTCTCCCCGAGGATAAGGGCGACCTGGAGCCGGAATTGATGCAACTAATAACTGAGCGTGAAGATGCAAGGGTGAACAAAGACTGGAACCGGGCAGACCGGATCAGAGACGAACTCGCTGAAAAAGGGATTATTTTAGAAGATACGCCAGACGGAACGATCTGGAAAAAAAGGGGATAGAGAAGAATGGCGAGTTTTTTTAATAATACCTGGAGAATGCCTTCTCTTTTCGAAAGCAGGCTAAGGCAATAAAGTTATCAGCAGGCCTATAAAACCCGAAAAGTATAACCCCCCATCGATGCTAATTTCAGCATAAGCAGATTTTTGGATTCCCTTTATAAAATATACTATGCTGTAATAGGTATAATATATAGTGATCAAAAGCAGCAGCAGGTATTTTATGGGCAACAATTTCAACGCGATGGATACAATAATAACCAAAGCGCTCAAAGACAGCAAGATGGACAGTAGGATTTTTGTTTTCTCAAAACCTATTATGATAGGAATAGTGGTTCTTTTAAGCACCATGTCTGATTTTATATCCTTGAGGCTGAATAAAATAACTCTTACCATGACCAGGCTCACAACGAATAGGATAGTAATCAAGCTTTGAAGAAAAGGGGGTTCGAACCATATAATGGGTATGAGAAGGCTAACGAAGATCATACCGAACGCGGTAGCAGCATCTTTGGAGGTCGTAATTTTCTTTGAAGCTATAAACCTCAGTTTCATGAAAAAAGCTCTTGAGAAGCGCGGGGAAGTGAGTAGAATACCGATTATAAGGGCTACCGTCATCAGGAAAAACAGCCACACGCCAACCATTCTTGAGATAAAGATATTCAGTAGAACGGAGACAACGAGAGTGATCATCAGGGGAGTTTTAAAATCCCGGTAGAAGTGCAGCCTGTATGGGTCTATGAGGGCTGTACTCTGCCAATCGACCATATTATAGAGAATATACATGGCGAGTATATAAAAGAATGAAACAGCCAGCATGCTCAATCTCACCGGTTTATTTAACAGAGCAAATGTCAGCAGGGTCAGAAAAACAACGCCGCCGGCTTTATAAAGGTTGAATTGCAGAATGAAGTAACCAAGGAATTTTGATATAGGTTTTTTAAAGAAAGCTATATGTTCTTCGTTCATTATCTCAATTTTTTCAACGACTTTAAGAATTATCCAGTGTGGTGTAGATGCACCGGCAGTGACGCCGACTTTTTCGAAGAATTCAAAATCACCGGGATCGAGTTCTTCAGCGGTTTCGACCCAGAATGATGGCTTGCCGGTCTCTGACGCGATTTCATACAGCCTTTTTGTATTTGCGCTATTCTTGCCGCCGACTATTACCAGGGCATCGACCTGGTTAGCGAGTTCGATTACTTCCTTCTGCCTGATAGAAGTTGAATCACACAAGGTATCGATAATTACGGTTTCAGGGAATCTTTCCTTAATGGATAGCGCTAAATATTCGAATTTTTCCCTGTTAAAGGTACTCTGGCTTAGAACACAGGTCTTGCCAAGTTCTGGAAGGGCATCGATATCTCTTTGATTAGCAACAATAAAGCCATTATCTGTATAGCCAAGTATAGCTTCTACTTCAGCGTGACCTTTATCTCCTATTATAACAACGGAGTACCCTTTATCGGTATATTTTTTTGCCAGTGTTTGAATTCTCGATACCTTTGGGCAAGTAGCATCCACGACTTTGACTTTTTTATCGGAGATTGCGCGTTTCACGTCAGGAGTTACTCCGTGAGACCGAATAACGGTTACATCCCCTTCTTCAAGGTCTGAAGTATCAGTGGTAGAAAATATATTTTTTTCTTCTAAAAGCTCAACGGTTTGTGGGTTATGGATCAGGGGACCCCACGTGAAAATTTTTCCTCGACCAACTTCATCCGATGCCTGAATTACTATCTCGATAGCCCTTTTAACACCCATGCAATACCCGGCAGTTTTTGCAATGATCACTTCCATTTCCCTTAAAAATACAAAGCGCGCTGAATTTGTCAAATCAATATAAATTTATTGTTGATAAATTAAAAAACATGGATAATTTTATATACTTGAAAACTTATATTCCAGGAACGAAGCTATGAAGATATTAGAGGTAATCATACTTGCAGTAATACAGGGCATAACCGAATTTCTGCCCATCTCCAGTTCAGGACACCTGGTTCTTGCGGAACGTTTTCTCGGCTTTGTAAAAGATAATATTACCCTTGAGATCGCCTTGCATTTCGGGACGTTGCTGGCTGTTCTGGTAGTCTTCCGAAGGGAACTGCTGGCTTTAATCAAGAATTTTTACAAAGTTCATAGAGCTCGTGAAATAAAGGAAGTCAGGTTGTTTGCGTTTATAATAATCGGCACGGTCCCGGCTGCTATCGTTGGATTATTTGTTAAAGACACAATTGAAAGTCTCTTTGCAATGCCCAGGTTCACCTGCTTGATGTTGTTTCTGACCGGCGTTTTTCTCCTGCTGACAAAATTCGCATCAAAACTCAAACCAAAGAGATTAAATTGGTTTGCCAGTGTTATTATCGGTCTTGCGCAGGCTTTAGCCATTTTACCGGGCATCTCGCGTTCAGGATGGACGATAGGAACCGCCAGGCTTTTAGGCATCGAACCGAAGAAAGCATATTCCTTTTCTTTCCTGCTTGCTGTTCCTGCTATTTTAGGCGCAACTATTCTTGAGTTATTCAAACTGGAAGGCAACTTTTTCCAGGTTTCTAATTTATTACCTTACATTATAGGCATGGTAGTCTCCGGAATAGTGGGATACTTCTCTTTGAAAATACTGCGAAAAATAATCGTCATGGAAAAATTTTATTTTTTTGGGTTGTATTGTATTTTTATTAGTATATTTTTCTTTATTATAATATAACCGACATAAGTCACAGCGGCAGTCATTTGTTCATTTCAATTTGTTTTAAAATAATCTCATGTCTGATTTTATTCACTTACATAACCATTCTGAATACAGTTTACTGGATGGAGCATGCAGGATCGATGAAATGATCCAGAAAGCTTTTGATTTTGGAATGCCGGCATTAGCGATAACTGATCATGGCAATATGTTCGCTGCGGTGCAGTTTTACATGAAAGCTATAGATGCTGGGATTAAACCCATAATTGGTCAGGAGTGCTACATAGCTCCGGAAGACATGTACGTAAAAAAAACTTACGATAGCATGCCTGCCGGAGGCTATCACCTGATCCTTCTCGCAAAGAATATCGAAGGCTATCGCAACCTTCTGGAGATTTCATCAGCTGGGTATCTTGAGGGCTTTTATTACAGACCGAGAATTGACAAGAAATATTTAGCGGAACACTCAGAGGGGCTCATCGCGCTTTCAGGCTGCCTTAAGGGTGAAATACCGTATTTAATAGTAAGAGAACAGTATGAACAAGCGAAGACTGTTCTTCGTGAATACCTGGATATTTTCGGAACGGAAGATTTTTACCTTGAATATCAGAATCATGGTTTACAGGAGCAAAAGACTGCGATAATCGGGCTGCACAGATTAGCTACAGAGATGGGGGTAAAAACCGTAGCCACAAATGATGTTCATTATCTGAATTTCGGTGATGATAAAATACATGATATTCTTCTGTGCATACAAACGGGCAAGACGCTTGAAGATGAAAAGCGTATGAAATTCAATTCTGATCAGTTCTATTTCAAATCTCCGGATGAGATGATTGCTTTGTTTAAGGAGTATCCCGAGTCTATTGAGAATACAATGGAGATCATGAACAAGTGTGACGTTACTTTGCGCTTAAAACAGCCATGGTTGCCCAAATATCCACTCCCTGATGAATATACAGAAGTAAACGCGTTCTTAAGGGAAAAAGCTCATGCTGGGCTAAAGGAGAAGTATCCCAAGGTAACCAAAAAGTTAGAAGATAGGCTTGATTACGAGCTTTCAGTTATTGAGGAAATGGATTATGCCAGTTATTTTGCTATTGTTGCAGATTTTACAGATAGAGCGCGGAAGTTAGGAATCAGAGTAGGTCCTGGTAGAGGCTCTGCTACGGGAAGCCTGGTTTCGTATTCATTGGGTATCACTGATATTGACCCCATAAAATATAATCTTCTTTTCGAAAGGTTTTTAAATCCGGAGCGAAAGAACCTGCCGGATATCGATATAGATTTTTCGGATCAGCGTAGGGGTGAAATAATTGATTATGTCAAGGACCGTTATGGGGAGTATAGTGTAACCCAGATCATTACGTTTGGAACAATGGCTGCTCGTGCCGCTATCAAGGATGTAGGCAGGGTTCTTAACCAACCTTACTCCTTTACAGACAGAATTGCTAAATTGATACCTTCGGTGGTTGGAATCACGCTGGAACAAGCCATACAGAACACTCCTGAACTTAATGAGATGGTAAAGAACGATGAGGCGGTCGAACAGATTATCAACTTCGCCAAAAGGATAGAGGGTTTACCGCGACACGCCTCTGTTCATGCAGCGGGTGTTGTTATAACTCCTGGTAAACTAACAAGATATGTACCTTTATTCAAAACTAACAAGGATGAAATAACGACACAGTTCGATGGTGATACGCTTGAAAGCATTGGATTGCTTAAGATGGATTTTCTTGGTTTAAAAACACTTACCATCATCGATAATACAATAGATCTTGTTGAGAAGCATAAAGGGGAAAAGATCGACATCGACAACATAGATTTGAAGGATAAAAAGACATTCCAGTTGCTTTCGAGAGGGGATACTTTAGGAATATTTCAATTCGAAAGTGAGGGAATGAAGCGTTATTTAAAGAAGCTTCGTCCGGACAGTGTTGATGACATGATAGTGCTCAATGCTTTATACAGGCCGGGTCCTATGAAGATGATAGATGAGTACATCAGCCGTAAACATGGGAAAAAAGGGGTTTCTTATCCTCATCCGGATCTTGAAGAGGTCTTGAAGGAGACCTTTGGTATATTCATTTACCAGGAGCAGGTGATGCTCGCTGCGCAGAAACTGGCGGGATTTTCCCTGGGAGAAGCGGATCTTCTAAGAAGAGCTATGGGTAAGAAAAAGCCCAAACTCATGATGAAGATGAGAAAGATTTTCATGGAAGGGGCTAAGAAGAGGAAGATCCCCAAGGAACAGGCTAAAAGCGTATATGATCTGATGCGCGATTTTTGCGGTTACGGTTTTAACAAGTCCCACAGCGCCGCATACGCGCTTCTCGCTTATCAGACAGCATACCTGAAGTCCCATTATCCTGTCGCGTTCCTGACCGCCAACTTAACCTCTGAAATCACAAATAGACCTGAGAAGATATACAATTTAATAGAAGAATGCCAAACCCTGGGGATAGAAGTACTTCCACCGGATATCAACAAAAGCAGCGATGATTTCACGATTGAGAATGGTAACATAAGATTCGGACTTGCTGCCATCAAGAACCTTGGATATACAGCGATACATTCTATTCTGGAATCAAGGAAGCAACTGAGTAAATTTTCAAACATATTCGAATTTTGTGAGAATGTGGATTTGCGCCTTGTAAACAAGAAAGCGCTGGAGAATCTGATTGCCAGCGGGGCTATGGATTCGCTTAATGGAACGCGCGCGCAGTTGACAGAGGCTATTCAGGATGCGCAAGACTGGGGTTCCAGGAAGCAAAATCTGGACAATTCCAACCAGGTATCTCTATTTGGGGAAGATGTTGACCTCGGTAGAATCATGTACCCAGAACTGCCAGAAGTGGAACCATGGCCGCTAAATGAGATGTTAGCGCGTGAAAAAGCAGCCGTTGGATTCTACCTGTCCGGGCATCCCCTCGGAAGGTATGAAGACGAAATGAAAGCCTTCACGAACAACACAACTGCTACCCTGAACGAATTAAGGGGCGGTACGATAGTCAGGATCGGTGGTACAATAACACAGGTCAAAACGATCACCACCCGCAAAGGGAAAGCTATGGCTTTCGCTACAATTGAGGATCCTAAAGGCTCAGTGGAATTGATAATCTTCCCGGACGAACCCTACAATAAGTTTCAAATGTTCCTATACAAGGATAGTATGGTTTTGATGAAAGGGGAAGTAAGCTATAAAAACTCTGAAGTCGCAAAGGTTATTGTTAAGGAGATGGTGCCGCTTGAAGAAGTACGCGACCTATTCTGTAACTTCCTGGATATCAGAATACACATAGATTCAGTATCCGAGAACGACATGAAACTCATCATAAAACTGCTCAAGACTAATAAAGGCACCAAAAAATTAAGGATCCACGCCGTAATGCCGGAAAAAACCTATGTAGGTATATCTTCGGAATATTCATCCAACGCAAGCTGGGAACTGGTTCGTGAACTCCGCGAAATTCTTGAAAAGGAAAACGTCTGGATTTCTTAACCTTGCTAT
>JAFGQG010000092.1 GCA_016935765.1 bacterium | reverse complement strand
GTCCAAACAGACCTGATATAGAGTTTTTCTGGAGTAAATAATCGAAAATTGAATAAGGAGGAGGAATGTCAGTTCGTAATATAGTTTTATTCATATTTATATTTATATTATTTTCTCAGAGTTTATACTCTCAGGATAGGGATCTGATAAATATCCCTGCAAGACCCACTGGTATGGGAGGGGCGTTTGTAGCAACTGCGGATGATGCGAATGCGCCTATCTGGAATCCCGCAGGAATGGAGCAGTTAGAGTGGAGAACCATGACTGGAACCTATTCCCGTCTGCATTGGGGTGTAGAAAATGAAATGTTCAACGAAGGTTATTTTGCTTATGTGCACCATTTCGGAAGAAAGGGACGTTTGGGTTCTCTTAGTTTGTTCGCTTCCCAGTTTTTCTCAGACGTTTATTCAAAAGGTACTTATGGACTTTCTTACGCTAAAAGATTGTGGGGAATACCGAAAGGGAAAATGCTCGCGCTTGGATTTAACGCTAGAGTTGTCAGGACTGCGCTGAACGAGTCCAATTTTGAAGGCGTGGATCCGGATGATCCCCTACTCGAAAATTTGAGTAAAATATCACCTGCCTTTGATGTAGGTTTGTTTTTCCGACCTTCTGACTTGTTTGATATTGGAGTAGTCGCCAGGAATTTAAATGAACCAAATGTAGCTATCTCCGGGGAAGATGTCGAAGAAGGCAAAATACCTTTGAATATCAGGGGTGGTGTCAAATTTAATTTTGGCACGCTGAAACCAAGTTTGGAAGTCGGTTTCACAAACAGCAAAGTAGATGAAAATCAACAGATCTCCGCCCACATGGGAGTCGAACAGAATCTGTGGAGCGCTTTTACAGTCAGAGGCGGTTATGTGTACGGAATCAATAAGAGGCAAGATGCTACCATCGGCTTGGGATACCTTAAAGAAGGCGAGAAACTGAAGTGGGGTTTTGACTACGGTCTCCTTTACCCCCTGAACGATATCGGGTTGATCGCCACCACTCACAAGTTCGGGTTTAATCTATTCTTCGCGCCTCCGCCAATCCTGCTTGAAGACCTGGAACTGGTAAAGGGCAAGGTTGATGTTTACCCCACAAATCTGTACGAAGGCAGTTCGGTCGAAATGACCGCAAAGGTGAAGAACATCGGCGAAAAGAACGCTAGAGGAGTTAAAGTTACTGTATACTACCAGGATACCCTGGGCAACTGGCAATTAATAAAGCCAGTAGATAAAGTAAACCTCAAGGTGGGCGAGGAGAAGGAATTAAAGTACGAGTGGACTCCGCCTCACAGGGGAGACTACGTTGTATATATGGCTATAGATGATAGAGGTACAAGACTACCGGATATCGATGGTGATATAAGGGAAGAAGATGAGCTGAATAACCAGGGTATGGGACAGTTTAAGACTTTTGCTTTGCCGGTAGGTAAGGTTCAGCCCAAAGACAGAGTGCTTTCGGTTTCCGAATTGGTGTTAACCCAGGAAGAAGAGCCGATAATCCCGGTCGTCTTTTTCGATGTTAATTCAACCGAAATCACCAATCCTACTCATTTAAGAATGCTCGAAACTGTTGCAAAAAGAATGAAGATAAATTCGGATTCCAAACTCTTTATCAAGGGATTTTACTCTCCCGGCTCAGATAACGTTGAAGACCTGGAAGCGTTAGCATTGACTAGAGCAGATGCGGTAATGAAAGCCTTGCTCGATTTTGGTGTTGATGAGTCACAGGTTGAAGTAGAAAAGTATGGATATAGCTACGAAGCTTCCAGAAGTGGTACTCCTGAGAACCAATTGAATTTGAGAGATAGAAAACTCCAGATGGAGGAAAATAGAAGAGCGGAGATTTATATCAGTGTAACAGGGAATAGCGATTTTGTTACTGACTTTCTGCTCGAAAACGGCAACCTCAGTGAACAGGATAAAGCTACAATCATGGGCTTAGCCCCCACGGTCGCTACTATCCTGGAAAAAAATAATGAGATGATAATAATTTGTGAGGGGTATACCACTAAAAATACCGAAGAAGGTAAAGTCAATGCCTTCAATAATGCGTCGAAAGTCGCAAAGTTTCTTAAAGCCCAACTGGAACCTCAGTATGCGGATAAGGTTTACCTGGTTACTTCGGTAGACCGACTGCTTGATGATGGCATTGTCAGGGTGTTCCCGAATGCTGAAGGTGTGGTATTCAGACCGAGAGAGGGAGACCTCGTTCTCGAGGATTACCAACTTGACCAGGATAGCGATCAGAACCTCGTCAAAGTCAATGCCTTCGTTGATGCTGGTGTGGATAGTTTTTCAGTAAGGATAATAAACGAAGAAGGCGATGTGGTAAAGTTGCTCGCGGCAGGTAAGGGAGAGATCCCTGAAGGACTGGGTTGGGATTGGCGCGACGAAAGCGGTCACCTTCTCGATTTCGATGATAAATATCTCTGTAAACTGGATATTACTGATAAACTCGGAGAACGATTTATCACTACCTCCGATACGATGTCCATAGAAGTTACAAAAAGAGCAAGCAGGGTGGAAAAACTTATCATCGTTGAGTTTGTGTTCAATGAACAGAAACCACAATCCAATTTCCTTGAAAGCCGAGTCGAATATGTAGCAAAACACCTGATCAAAAGAGCTGAAAAAACCCATACAACATTGTATGGGCTTGTTTCTGGACATACCGATAGTATCGGAGCTGAATACGCGAACAGACTTCTTTCACAAGAGCGAGCTGAACGCGAGCTTAAAAACCTCAAGCGCTACTTGATATACCTGCTCGACCTGAATGACCAACAAGGTCTGGATAAATGGCTCGACCAAAATAATGTCCAACTCTATGCGAAAGGATTTTGGGAAACAAGACCTTACGTTATTACAATGTACCGGAATGGGAAGATAGAAAAGTATGAGATAGGGGACAATTCAACCCCGGTTGGACGTACAATAAATAGAAGAGTGTTACTTGAATTGACTTCTGAATATTTGGGCGAAGAATCGCAGTAGCGCTACTTGATAAGTAAGACTTTTTTTGCTGCTTGATCGAAGCTCGAAGAAGCTTTTATAAAATAAATACCCGAAGATAAATTGGATGCTCTCCATTTAATAGTATGAGATCCGCTTTCGAATTCTTTATTAATAATTGTTGACACCTTATAACCATTAATGTTATAAAGTTCAATAGAAACCCTGGTACTTTTCGAGAAGCTTATCGTTATATCCTGCGTTGAATTGAATGGATTAGGGAAAACACTCATTTCCATCTTATCAGGAAGTTTCCTTACTGGTGGTTCATCCAGGCTGATGTCAGTTGGTGAATATCCCCTAATCTGTATATCATCGATGTACCAACCCGGGTACGACAGGTAGGCATCCGATCCCACTTCAAACTGAAATGAGATACTATCACCCACATAATCAGAGAGATTGAATTCTATCTTTTCCCAGTTAGGGGAACTTCCCGAAAAGGCTGAATCGTCCCTTAGATAAATGTTCCCGCTTGAGATGATCCCATCATAACCAGTTTCAGAAGAGATGATGGTGTAATCTTCCTCTGAAACTCTCTTGATTTGAACATTGCCACCATCATATAAGGTCAAACCGTCGCCTTCGAACATATACCAGTGCCAGAACTCCAGGATGATCCTTGTGTAACCTGATGGAATATAGATATTGGGACTTCGTAAAACTGAGTTTGAAAAATTTGAATAGTTACCGCTTAAATCAGTAGCCCAGCAATTAGGTTCTGAATGTGCAATTTCTGGTCCTGAAGTTGGAATTCCCCATTCCCAATCAGGTCCGGTTATGGAAAAAAGATGTGTGTACGTGTCATCAAAGTTATCCTCGAAAATGATATTAGGAGTGCCTATCGTAAATTTAAGTGTATCATACTTGAAATACCCGGAGGAATCCCTGGTAAAAACAGGCAGTTCAATCTCCAGACCACTTTCAGCATGTTCATCGATATGGATCTTTATTGGATTCAATGAGTCTGCCCTGTTCCCTTGAGAAGGAATATAGCCGTACCACGAGGAATCATTTAGCACAGTAACCTCAGCCGGATAGGATAGCGATTTAAGATAGATGTCATAACCTTCTTTTAAACCGATGTTCCTAATTGTAATTATGAGTTCGATTTCTTCTCCGGGGTCGGGATAGCCATTACTATTCCCGGAAGTATCATTAAAGGTGAAATTCACTATATTAAGGCATGCGCCTGCCAGCTCGGCAAGTTTCAGGTTGCCGCTTAGTGTTGTTTCGCAAAGAGGTAAGACCCTGTCGGAAGAAGGCCAGAAGCCGTCATCGTCTCCACCGACTTCGCAAATGAAAGCGAATATTTTATCATGACCGGTAGTATCCCCATAAGCCCAGTCATTTGTAACCCCATTACCCAGATATATTGTAGCTGCAGCCGGACCGAAAATATACCCGTTTTCTGCTGTTAGATTCGCCCCGATCTCCATGAATAACGAATGGTCATCGCATAGATCATAGCTATACCCCCATGGAAAAATGTACATACCAGCGTAACTGTGGTAGGAAATATTCAGGATAAATTCATGACTGTTGACGAAATCACGATATCCCTGTGTTTCCGGTTCAGAAAATGCGTAAGGTCCTCTATAAGTTAGATCATCGGGGTCGGGACATGAACCCAGGTCATCATAGCCCCACATATAGCCAAAATTTCTGTTAAGATCAACGCCATAGCTGCCCCCACCATTGTTTCGGCGGTTCTTTCTCCACATACCGCCACCATCAGGGTACTCAGATTCGTTGTATAGATATCCATCAGGATTCACAATCGGCAGAAACCACAATTCCCTATTATCAACAAGATAGGTTACCATTTCGTCAGTCCCGTAATTCTCACACAAATAACGCATGAAGTAAAGTAGCTGTTCATGGCTTATGGCTTCCCGCGCGTGGATCAAAGCATCATAAAAAACTTCGGGTTCAGCTTCGTCAACTGTAGGATTATCGGATATCTTTTGCACCCATAGATAATTACCATCCCAGGTGGTCGCAATACTCTCCCTGTTAGAGACAATATTCGGATAAAGCAGGTGCAGAGAATCCATTAAAGCGATCGTTTCACTGTAGGTTCGGTACCCCATCATGCGGAGACTGGTTTTTGAACGGCTTTGGTAATAATGCACGAGATCAGGGTGTATTACCTCCAAATCGGGTATAAGATAGTATAATTCGAGAAGCTCTTTCTCAGTACAGACTATATCTATATGGGATTTTGGAACCACATTGGCTATATCATACCCTTCACTGGCAATCTGAATAAGGTCATTTTCATTCCATTCGACTCTAACGAGACTATATGTCTCGGCTTCAGCAAGAACGAATAAAATAAAAAATAACCATACAATGCCATGAATGAATTTCATTTTCATATTAGCTCTTTTTCCTGGCTTTTTTATGGTTCACAAGGGCTTTTTTCAGCAGATCGTCCATAGTTTCAATGAAGACGAATTTTATGTTCTTTGTAATTTCTTCAGGTATTTCTTCGATATCCTTTTCATTAGCTTTAGGAAGGAGTATTGTGTCTATCCCTGAACGGTGCGCAGCTAATGCTTTTGCTTTTAATCCTCCAACGGGCATCACTTCGCCCCGAAGCGTTATTTCACCAGTCATCGCCAACCCTTGCTTTATGGGGGTATTTGTGAGTAAGGAAGCTAATGCGGTGGTAATAGTGACTCCCGCAGATGGTCCGTCCTTCGGAATAGCCCCAGCCGGTACATGTATGTGAATGTCTATCTTGCTGAAATCCACATCAATCTTAAGCTCTTTTTGCTTCGAGCGTATATAGGATAATCCGGTTTGAGCGGATTCCTTCATTACTGAACCAAGATGTCCTGTCAAAACAAGGTTCTTATTGCCCGGCATCTTTGTGGCTTCGACAAATAAAACATCGCCACCAGTCTCAGTCCATGCTAAACCTATCGCAACACCGGGTTGCTGCGGAGTCGCTACTTTCTCCCTGAAGTACCGCGGAGCACCCAGGTACTTGTTCAAATTCCCCGGATTTATCTTGTATCCAGAAGTTTTGCCTCCCTCGGCGATCTTTCGAGCTACCTTGCGGGTACAGGAGGCTAATTGACGATCGAGATTCCGAACGCCCGATTCTCTTGTGTAATCGTTGATTATTTTCAAAATAGCTTTATCGCTGATGGATAATTCCTTACTTGATATTCCATGTGCTTCAAGGACTTTGGGCAGCAGAAAATTCTTGGCAATATGCAGCTTCTCATGATCGGTATAGCCAGGAAGGTATATGACTTCCATCCTGTCCAGGAGAACCCGTGGTATTGGATCAGTGTAGTTTGCAGTCCCTATGAACATAACTTTGGATAGATCGAATGATACGTCGAGATAATGGTCAGAAAAACTATAGTTCTGTTCCGGGTCCAGTACTTCAAGCAGCGCGGAGGCTGGATCCCCTCTGAAATCCTGTCCTATCTTATCAATCTCATCAAGCATGAACACGGGATTTAGCGTCCCTGCTTTCTTTATACCCTGGATTATCCTTCCGGGTAATGCGCCAACATAAGTCCTTCGATGACCCCTTATCTCAGCTTCATCTTTCATTCCACCCAGGGATATCCTGTGGAATTTTCTGCCCAATCCCCGGGCAATAGACTTGCCGAGCGACGTTTTGCCAACTCCAGGGGGTCCAACAAAACAAAGTATAGGTCCCTTTACTTGCTTCTTCAACTTCTGAACTGCAAGGTATTCAATTATGCGTTCCTTTATCTTTTCAAGGTCATAATGATCTTCATCGAGAATTACCTGAGCTCTCTGTAAATCCAGGTTGTCTTTGGTCATATACTTCCAGGGAAGGGAAGTCAACCAATCTAAATAAGTCCTTGCAACTGTATATTCAGCAGCAGCCGGATTCATCTTTGACAGTCTATCAAGTTCTTTCACTGCAGCCTCTTTTGCCTCCTCAGACATACCGCTCGATTCGATTTTTTCTCTGAACTCCTCAACCTCTTTTGTCTGCTCCTCCTGTTCACCAAGTTCCTCTTTAATAACCTTCATCTGCTCTCTTAAAAGATATTCCCGCTGTGTTTTCTGTAAACGGGAAGTAGCCCTTTTCTGTATCTTGTTGGTTAACTCAAGTATATCCATTTCCTTTGTAATATACATGTTCAGCTTTTCAAGCCGGTAAGTTACATTTAATTCCGAGAGCAAGTCGTATTTCTCTTTGACGGATAGATTAAGATGATATGCGATCATATCCGATAATCTGCCAGGTTCTTCAATATTTAGCGTAGCGATCTGTATATCCTCAGGAAGATAAGCGCTGATCGAAGAAGCTCGCTTAAACTGGGAAATTATGTTTCTCACAAGAGCTTGCTCTTTGTCGGAAGGCTCCCTTATCTCCTCAAGCAGCTTTGCCTTAGCTACAAAATGATTATCATGCGGAACCCTTTCGATTATTTTTATCCTGTCCTTAGCCTGGCACAAAAACCTTACGGAACCATCAGGAAACCTTAATAATTTAAGTATGATACCTAAAGTTCCTACAGTGTACAGAGAATCAAATTCTTTCTCCGGCATATTCTCCTTCATGGGAAATAGACCGATTTTCTTATCCTTAGAGAGTGCCTCATCTATCATCTTGATCGAATCTTCTTCGTGAGCAGATAGGGGGATAACCAGGTTGGGAAAAGCAACAGATCCTTTCAGTGGTAAAATGGGTAATACAATTGCTTCTGTTTCTTTTTTTAATAACACAATAAACCTCTCAATTTATTCAACTTTTATTCTTTTAGAAGATTTTTCGGTTGATTCCTTAGATTTAATAATGATTTCAAGGAAACCTTCAGCATAATTAGCTTTTATTGGCGTATTAGTAAACCTTTCAGGCAACTTGATATTCCTTTCAAAAGGCCCGAAGTTGATTTCCATGTTGTGGTAGGTCGGATACTCTTTGGTTACTTGTTCTCCGCGGTTACCCTGAATAGTAAGGTACTTGCCGCTTAAACTTATTGTGAAATCATCCTTTTTAAGCCCAGCTACTTCCATTCTTATTACTAATTGCACCTTGGTTTCATAAACATCCACAGGTGGATGCCAAACGTTGACAGGCGAGATAATAGAGGAATATTTCATGCGCGTGAACTGCGAGTATAGATGATATAACTCTTTCTCAAGAGCATCAAACTCAGCGAATTTTACTTTTTGATCCATTTATAAGCTCCTTGAAATACTATTTAAATATTCTATGTACTGTTCTTAAAATGTATTCAAAATATATCTAATCAATTTACAGTGTGAAACGATTGCGCAAATGTGATGAATACTTTAAAAAATCTTCAATAGTAATCGGGTTTGATACGATTTCATGTTCGCCAATGCCTTCTAAAATCTCCTTTGCTCGGCGTGAATGGTGTTCATGTTCGAAACGCTCCATTAATTTGCTTTCTTCCTCTAAAAAATAAAGGAATTTCTGCTTGAAAGTGTCCTTCAGATTCTGTAACTCATATAACTCTTCTTTTTTTTCCTTGATTCTCAAAGATAATTCATCTTGTGTTTTGTGAAATTCATCATCAGCTTTCTTTTTTATGTTCTCTGCTTTTATCAGTGCCTCTTCAAGTATCCGCCTGGCTTCCTTCTTAGCCAATTCGATGGCTTCCTTGATCGCCGATGATTGATTCTCAAGTTTGGATAATCTGCCGTTTAAGGTTTTGATCTCTTTATTTAAGCCTTCAATTTCATTCAGAAGCTCATTTACGGTTTCCTCGACAGCTTCCCGGAATAACTCGACATCGCTTTTTTTAAATCCCCATAAACCTTTTTTAAATTCCTGTTTCCTTATTTCTAAAGGAGAAAGACCCACATTACCTCCTTGAATTACATGAACTTCCGGTTATAGACAACCTAATATGACTAAAAATCCGTCATTACATATTAT
>JAFGQG010000091.1 GCA_016935765.1 bacterium | reverse complement strand
GCCTGCGCTTGTAACTAATCAAAAATTCAGAAAATAGAAAATAGAAATTAATAAAACAACGTAGCCGCAGGTCTTCAGCCTGCGCTTATTAATGATCGAAAAATAAGAAAATACGGAAATAATAGAACACAGATAACACAGTAATGATTTATCAATTTTTTAAAGGAGGCTCTTATGCACAGGATTTTATCGGTTTCAGTCATATTGATCCTTGCAATTGTTTTAATTTCAAACCCTCTCTTTTCAGCGGAGAAGGATGTTCTCCTGAATGCTATGGAGGAGGAGTTGGAAAGGGCATTCGGCGATTTGAAGGATGTGGGAGAAGCGCCTTTATACTATCTTAATTATTCTGTAGTAGAGGAGACGGATCAAAACATTACTGCTGAATTTGGTGGTATAGTGAGGGAGGATGAAAGCAGAAACAGGTATCTCGATGTTGATGTGAGGGTTGGCTCGATGGAACTGGATAATACACATGAGATAAGGGATGAGGGTTTCGGCAGCTTGTTGGATTTCGATTTCGGCATGTCAGTCGACTTTCCAATCGAGAATTCGCCGGACGTTATCAAACACGCTCTCTGGCTGGCTACCGACGAAGAGTTCAAGAAAGCTCAGAAGAAGTATATAAAGGTCAAGCGGAACGTAGCAGTAAAGGTTGAGGCTGAGGACACTTCTCCCGATTTCAGTCCCGCGGAACCACAGGTTTATATAGGAGAATTGGCTAATAAAAGTTACGACATGAAGGTTTGGAAGGAAAAAGTAAGAAAGTTCTCGGAGATATACAGCAGGTATGATCAGATCCTGGATTCCCAGGTTTCGCTGACTCTTGAAAATGAGAACAAGTACATTGTCAACTCTGACGGAACGAAGCTTCGTTTTGGACTAACTCACGTCAGGATTTCGACTTATGGATTGGTAAAAGCCGATGATGGGATGAATCTTCACAGGTTCGAGACGTTCGAGGGCTCTGATATATCAGAGTTGCCTTCAGATGATGTAATAGAGAGCAAGATAATCTCGTTGATCGAGGACCTGATTGCGTTGAGGGACGCTCCGATGGTTGAACCTTATGAGGGGCCTGCGATTCTTCGCAACCGTGCGAGTGGCGTATTCTTTCACGAGATATTCGGGCACAGGATCGAGGGTCAGCGCCAGAAAAATGAATCTGAAGGTCAGACTTTTGCCAAGAAGGTCGGCGAGCAAGTGTTGCCAGAATACATTTCAGTTTATGAAGATCCCAGCCAGAAATATTATAATGGTGAGTTTCTCTATGGTTACTACGAATATGACGACGAGGGTGTTAAACCTGAGAGGGTAACCGTTGTGGAGAACGGGATTTTGAAGAATTTCCTGTTAAGCAGGACGATGGTTGAGGGTTTCACTAAATCAAACGGGCATGGGAGACGAAATCACGGCAACAAAATCGTTTCCAGGCAGGGTAATCTGATAATCGAGTCATCCAAGATGGTGCCGTTTGAAGAATTAAGGGCAATGTTAATAGATGAGTGTAAAAACCAGGGCAAGGAATGGGGTTTAATATTCGAAGATATTTCCGGAGGCTTCACGATGACCATGAAGTTCCTGCCCCAGGCGTTCAAGGTTATGCCTTTGAAGGTTTGGAGAGTCTATACCGATGGCAGACCTGATGAGTTGGTTCGAGGAGTGGACATCGTGGGGACACCTCTGACGAGCTTCAGCAAGATAACTGCCACGGGTGACGATTACGCTGTCTTCAACGGTTTGTGCGGCGCGGAATCCGGAATGGTGCCGGTATCCGCGATTTCTCCTTCAATACTGGTCTCCCAGATAGAGATCGAGAAAAAGGCAAAAAGCCAGGAGAAACCACCGGTACTGCCGCCACCAGAGAAAAGAGGAAATTAGGAAAAGAAATAAACACAGATTTCACAGATGCTAGTGTTGAAGCGTTAGAGTGTTTATGCGGAAAATAATGTTAGTAGCCGCAGGTCTTTTGACTGCGCTTGTAAATAATCGAGAAAACAGAAAATGATAAAATGATCATATTGTTTAAAGCCACAATATAACTGACTGGAGGGTGAATGAGATTTAAAAAGTTGCTTCTTTTAACAGCATTATTCATTTTTGTATCGTTATCGTTATCATTCTGCTGGGAATATATCGGGCATCTTGGCACATACCATGATGAAGGACGCGATATTGCGGTTTGCGCTGACGGAGGATTCATAATTACCGGGCGGTCTTATGCCTGGGCTCTGGGGGATTACGACTGGGAGATACCCGTAGTCAAATTGAACAGCATGGGAGAAGAGTTGTGGGTAAAGCATTATGGTCAACTTGGCACCGGTTATTATGATGCTGGTTGGAGTGTATGCGCGACGCCTGATTCAGGCTGTCTCGTTGCCGGGAAAACGCAGTCTCCGCACTGGTGCAGCTACCCTTATTGGGATAATATGCTTCTCGTGAGAACGGATAAGGATGGCGATTCCATCTGGACTGAGGCGCACGGTGAATATTATTTTGACCGCGCCTGGTGTGTGGTACCAATCCCCTGGACAAATGAATTCTACCTCTCTGGCTGCACTCACTCCTATGGTCCCTTTACACCGGACGAGTACCAATCTAATATGTGGGTAATGAGAATAGATACGGAAGGCGGTCGTCTTTACCAGAATGCCTGGGGCAATGATTTGCCCGGGACTTCCGACTCGCGGTGGTGCTGCATCGCCGCGGACGGTGGAGTCGTGATTGTAGGAAACACTGCTGACCACGATACCACGTACCCCGATGGCGATTCCACAATAACCAGAAGGATTTGCAAAGCTGTCGTGGTGAAGTACGATAGATTCTGCAACCAGGTCTGGGAAAAGATATACGATAGAAGATATTTCCATTATTCGAGGGGCATCACCAGTACGGTGGATGGCGGGTTTCTCGTTTCTACTTACGATGGGAATCCAAATAGAACCTGGGCTATACGCCTCGATGAGAACGGAGACTCTCTCTGGTCGAAGCACCTTACGCTGGATTCCACCGGGACCAGGGCGGTGGCGAATTATTCAATGGTGGTGAATGGACCGAAAGAGGGATTCTACTTCGCAGGAGGAGGTCAGGGCATGGGCTGGATACTCTACACCGACGAATATTGCAACGAAGTCTGGAGAGCAACCTATGACTTCGGCGATAACTCCGAAAACTTTCTATCATGTAAGATGACATCCGATAGCGGTTGTGTAGCAATCGGTGTAACATATTCTGTTTCACCAACTTCCTACATGGACCTGTATGCCGCGAGAGTAGATAGATTCGGGCACGATGTCTCATACTACCATAGCCTGTCAGGATGGATATTCAACGCAATTACCAAAGAGCCGATAGCCGGAGTGACAATACATGACAACGACAGCACTTATATGACGACGAGCATTGACAGTGATTCCGTCGGCATCTATTATTTTGATGGCGTGTCATTCGGTGAACACACCTTCATCGCTGAAATGCCGGGGTATGAACCCGACACTGTAACTATCGATTTCCCCGGTTTCAACCATACAGATTTTTATTTGATGCCAACTGCTGACTTCACTATCTCGGGAACGGTCACCGATTTTTCAAGCACTTTACCGATAGATGAAGCTGCAGTTATCATCACAACACAAACAGGTTTCGAATCTGATGTTATTTCCAGTGAGGGGAATTTTCTCGTTGAGAGTGTTCCAGGTTTTATGCCAGCCCACATTATTACTTCGAAGGAGGGATATTGGTCGGATACTACTTCAATCGACCTGGTTTCAGATACTATTGTAGATATTGCGTTAATTCCGCTTGTCGGCATCGATGATGTGACCGGCAAGGTCATCGGACCCTTGTCTCTTCATTGTAATCCCAATCCATTCAATGGGTTATGCAGAATCCATTTTTCTGGTTTGAAAACATCACAACGTGGAGACCTCGAGGTTCGAATATACGACATCCTGGGTAATGTGGTTACTATCATGAATGATATTCATCTTGATAATCCCGAAGTAGTTTGGCAGCCATCTGGTGAGATTGCAAGTGGAGTCTATTTGGTCAGGGCTAAAGCTGGAAAGGAAATTTTAACAAAGCGAATCGTGCTTTTAAAATAGGAGGTAGGGAACGATGCTGGTTGAAGGTCGTTAACGGCTTTTTAACCCGCACGCATGCCTAAAAAAAAATGCTGTGAGTGACGTATAATTCGCAGCACTGAACAACCTTAAGGGTGTTTAACCAAAGACGGAGATCTAATGAAAAAAACAATAATTTTGCTTGTTTTGTTATCTTTTACCCTTGCAAATGCAAAATTCGAATACCCCCTTAATTTACAACTCGGTATGGGCGGAGCAAAATCATATTCCTTTCGAACACAGATCACAGCCCGTACGCATCGCGATTTCCCGTTCCCGTGGTTCGATTCCTATATCAACGGAGCGGCGGGTCTCGATTACCTTTTTCACGGCTACGAAGACTCTTACGATAGCGGTGACGGCAATTACAACCGCGCTTTGCTCTATTTCACGTTCGGCAACCTGGAGGGGGTCAGGGACCTCTTCAGTCTCGGTTTTGTATGCGGGGTTTACTACGCTTCCTTTCCCGGTTTCGAAGCACAGGACGTCCTTTTTGGTATGCACCTGAACACGGATTATTCATTCCTATGGGAACCCGACTACTTCACTGTAGATTGGCTCTTTCTTATGGGTGAAGACTACGTCCTTACCATTGGGAAAATGTCTTTGTACATATACAGGGGTTTCGGGATATACGCCGGTTTCTCGTATGACGGATATTTCGATCACTTCGGAGACGGCGACTACGACCACGCGCTTGTGGTTAACGGAGGCATCGAATACAATATTATCTTGAAAAATTAGGAGCTTATATGAAATCAAAGATACACATTTTTGTTATTTTTATGGTTATTGTATTTACAGTGTTTTACGCGCATTCGTATGTAATCGTGGCGAGGGATGTTTATGGCGTGGCATCCGGGCTGAACAACCAGCGTGCGATCGTGCGGGATTCAGAAGGCAACCTCTACATCGCCTATCCCGGTAACGATGGAGAGCACTGGCAGATCTATATCGCTTACTCCACAGACGGCGGCGCGACCTGGGAGCCGGAATGGGCAGCTATAACAGATAACGAACTTGAGGATATACAGATCTCCATGGCTATCGATTCACGGGACACTCTTCACCTGGTTTGGAAAGGCAACTACGCGACCAACGATGGCGACCTGATGTACAGGAAATATCCCGGCGGTGAAAACACTGCCATCTGCGCCCATAGCGGGTATCCTGGAGCGAACTGCCCATCCATCGCCGTTGGACCCGATGACGACCTCCACATCGCATACACGGGCTGCCCGTCATCCTGGCTGGTACGGTACCTGCACTACAACCGTTCTACCGCAACCTGGGATCCCCCGGAGGATGTCGGAACCCACACACCATCAAGATGGCCATCCATTGAAGTGGATAGCGACAACAACGTTCACATCGTCTATCGCAACCAACCGGCAGCGAATTACCGAGTCGCGCACAGAGAAAAGGAAGGCGATACCTGGCTCCCCGTCGAGCAGATCGATGTCGTCCTAAACTCCATGGAATACACCTCCCTATTCATCGACAAGTGGGATAACGTACATGCCACATGGGTGCTTCGAAACACATTCTACGGCAACCCGGACACCGTCCGCTACCGAAGATTCAACCCGGATACCGACGAATGGGAGCATATCGTCACTATTTTCGGCACCGATACATCCCTCACATACTGCGGAGACGTAGTGGTCGATACAGCAGGGATTATCTCAGTGTTCTATCACGATTTTATCAACTGCTACGTTCGAGTATCCTATGATGGCGGGTACACATTCGAAGCGGAAAGCTGTCTTACGGAATTAGTGGGTTCCAGGTACCCTAACGCGAGAGGCTCGAACTTCCCTGAATTCAACCGCATAAACGACGAATGCATCGATTTCGTCTATACATGGAGGCATCCTGACAGCCTGGTAAGCTATCTCGTATATGACAATGTCTGCGGGATAACTGAGGAAACCACTTTCGTGACCGGGCGGTTCATTCTACCCGGGCAGAATTCCTACACATCCTGCAGGGAGCAGTCGATCATGATGGCGCTTTCTACAGGGGAATCAGGCGACTATATGCTCGAAGTCCCCAGTCTTTCAACTACAACCGAATACTGGGATTCCTTATCGGGAACCTGGAAACCCGCGGTCGAGATCACGTATTCAGGATGGGGAGAACGGGTATTCCCCGGCTCCTCCTGGATATGGGATAGCGTGTATACCGGCTCATCGATCTACCTGCGCTGCCTCACATTCAGGTCAATAATCGAGACTCCGCCAGGCGCAAGACTCGATTCCGCGCGCGTAAGTATGTACGCCGACAACACCGCAAGCTTCTATATGAACGGCAATTTTATAGGAGCGGATGACGACGCTGATATATGGTATCATATTTATACGTTCGACATGCTGCCGTACATGCACGGAGGTGCAGATACCCTAACTGTTGAAGCATGTGACCTGAGCCGTGTCGCTGTTGGATTGAACTTCATCGCGGAAGTATTCTACAGCACGGATTGCGGGATCGATACTTCATCCATTCTGTTCGTGGTGGATGAGGGCGCGTACACTGTGGGAGACGGTTTCCTCGCCTTTACCATGGATTCGCTCCTGATATGGACACCGCCATCTTCGGATTTCCTCAGCGACAACGACACAATCAGAGCCTGCCTCATCTCAGCCGAGAGTTACTGCGACGAAGTCCTCGATTCGATAACGTGCCTCGACTTCTTCACCGACTTTTCACCGCCGGTAGTATTGGAAATCGCCCCCGAACCTGGAAGCATTATCGAGAACACGACGCCGACGATAGAATTCAGCCTCTATGACCGAATGTCCGGAGTGGATACATCATCGCTTGAATTTACTATAGATGGTATAACCTATTATCCAACAATTGAATACATAGATTCTACATGGTACGCGTACTGGGAACCCGGCACACCTTTTCCATCGGGGGACAGTATTAATATCTGCGTCACCGTCACGGATACCACCGACTACTGTGACGACAATATCCTTGACAGCTGCTGGTATTTCATGATAAACATTGACACGCTGCAGATAGCCCTGCCCGATACTCAGGCTTACCTCGGGGACACCATCCTGATAACGGTCAGCACCGATGATGCAACGATCTTTAACATAACATCCTTTTCATTAGTAATTCAGTTCGATCCTTCAGTCCTTACGGCAATTGGTATCGAAACTGATGGAACGCTAACTGAAAGCTGGGCAGGGAGTATAACACACGATATTACGGACGGTCTGATCAACATTTCGGGCAATGGTTCACCCCTCGAAGACGGAGCAGTTCTTCTCTACCTGGAGTTCCTTGTAGAGCCCGATGGAGTCGAGGGTTCGTTCTCGAGGCTCGAATTCGATGAGTACACTTTCAACGAAGGCAGAACTGCTGTCAATGCGACAGATGGATTTTTAATAGTAGAATGGACTACTCCCGAGTGGATGGCGGATTTGATATTCACCTCACCCACTTCACTTTTACCGGTAACACTCACCTTTGGCGTTTCTGCTTCAGGGGAAGATGGTTACGACCCGGGGCTGGATTTGATCTCGCTTCCTTCGAGCTCCAAGCTGATTGCGTTCTTCCCGCTCGCTGACTCTGAGTTCCCTCATATAAACAGGCTGCAGAGGGACATTCGGAATTCTGAGATGCTCCCCGTTGTCTGGGAAGCTGTCGTGAATGTCGAGCCGGACAGCGCTGAATGGACCGTGGAATGGTACCCGGAATATCTACCTGACGGGAAGCTTGAATTTTACACTGAATCCGGTCCATTTATTGACATGCACATCAACAACAATTTCTCTTCAAGAACTGATGGAAGTGTATTCATCAGGTACTCACACCCTGAAATTGAGATAGCTGACATTTACATAGAACCGGGCTGGAACCTGGTGTCTTTTCCATATATACCGACCGGCTATATAACCTTTGTGGATTTACTCCCTTCAGTGATATCGAACGGTTACTGGTACGATCCCGGGAGCGGGGCTTATGTGGAAATGCTCTATCCCGAAGCCGGTAAAGGGTACTGGCTGTTCGCTGAGGATGTCGTGGACGTGAGAATTGCGGGTATGCCTGTGTTCGAATATTCTATACAGGTTTACGAAGGCTGGAACCTGATCGGTGTGCCCTTCTCCCCTTCTGAAACCATCCCCGTTACTGAAACTTACTGGTGGTACAATACCGATACGGGCATGTATGAATCTTCAAGCGATGAGCTTATCATGGGCTTCGGATACTGGTATTTTTCGGATAGGGATGGAACGATAAGCGCTGACAGCACCGGGATAAGATAAAATTATAACAAATTAAAAAGAAAGGAAAGAAAGCGATAAAAGGGGGAACACAATGAGTATTAAGAAGTTGCTTCCAATGGTACTTACAATTTTTATTTTTACCATCAGTACAACAAATACACGAACGATTACGAAATCCAATTAAAGAAGATAATACTACTGAGATAACAAACAGATAGGCAAATATGTATAAAACTGATTTAGCAAAGAAAATTTTAACAAATCTGTTAATTATTCTCCTCTACATACTGGTGAATTGCCCTTTGCTTTATTCTGCGGTGATCATTGCCCGTGACGTTCACAGCGCTGGATCCGGGTTGAATAATCAGAGAACGATTGTCCGGGATTCTGCTGGAAATCTATACGTTGCATATCCCGGGAACGACGGCTCCCACTGGCAGATATACATCGCATTCTCGTCAGACGGCGGCTATACCTGGGACCCAAGGTGGGCAACCATCACCTCCAACTCACTCGAGGACCTGCAGGTTTCCATGGCGATAGACTCCCACGACACGCTTCACTTGGTCTGGAAGGGTAATTATTCATCCAGCGATGCGGACCTGATGTACAGGAAGTATCCCGGCGGAACGAATACCGCCATCTGTACCCGCACTGGTTACCCGGGGACCAATTGCCCATCGATCGCTGTAGGTGAAAATGATGACCTACACGTGGTTTTTACCGGATGCCCTACTTCATGGTATATCCGTTACCTACACTTTGACCGTTCAACTGGCACATGGGATCCCCGCGAGGATGTCGGCTCTCACACCCCTTCACGCTGGCCTTCAGTCGAAATCGACAGCGACGATGACGTGCACGTGGTCTACCGCAACCAACCAGGCACATACTACCGCGCTGCTCATAAAGAGAAACAGGATGGCTCATGGCTTGGTGTAGAGCAGATTGACATCGCCCTCAATTCAGTGGAACACACCTCTATTTTTATAGACAAATCCGATAATATTCATGCTACATGGGTTTACAAAAATGGATTCTACGGGAACCCTGATACTGTTCGCTACAGGCGATTTAACTACGCTACTTCGACATGGGAAGGCGTTTACAGCATTTTTGGAACAGATACCTCAGTGCAATTTGACGGGGATGTGGTAGTGGATACTTCTGGAGTTACTTACGTTTTTTATCACGATTTTGAATCATGTTATGTGAGTGTTTCCTATGACGGTGGCGCTACATTCCCGGTGGATAGCGCAGTCACGGAATTGTACGGTTGCAGGTACCCTAACGCGAGGGGATCGAATTACCCGGAATTCAATCGCATCTTTGACGAGTGCATCGACTTCGTTTACACCTGGAAGCACCCTGACAGCACGGTAAACTACTTGATGTACGACAATCTCTGTATGACTGCTCCTGAAGTTGAAACCACTTATGTGTGCGCTCATTTCATAGAACCGGAGGAAAGCACATATTCTTCGTGTTCTGATCAGAATATAAGGCTCTGGGTAGGTTGCTGCGGGGATAGCGATTCCATGCGCTTTCTCTCAGATACCTCAACAGTTGAGTATTTCGATTCAACATCGATGACCTGGGAAAGGGCTTATGCGCCCAACCCGTCCATCTGGCTGACACTTACCAGAATTCCCGACGCTACCTGGATTTGGACCCCCGAATACCCAGCGCCATCCAGCCACGGAGACTGGTTCAGAACCATCATCAACAGCGGCTGCACCGAGATTGATTCCGCGTACATCGGCATTCAATGCGACAACCAGGCGACAATTTACGCGAACGGCACTTACGTTGACACCACGCACGGCAACTCAGGCGGAGGTATGGCAGGATGGCGAACCCGCTACGAGTTTAACCTTACCCCCTACATGCACGGAGGAGTCGATACACTAACCTTTATTGGGTATAATGCAGGCGGACAAGCCGGAATGCTCTTTGAAGTTATCGTGATTTGCGCCTCCGCCTGCTGCGGCACGATAGACAGCACAATGTTCGAGCTGACCGTCAACGAAGAAATTTACGATATTTTTGATCCACAATTACACTTCGATGGGGATTCGCTCCTGACATTCATACCCTCAGCCCCTGATACATTCAATAACGGGGACACAGTGACCGCCTGCCTGACAGAGGCTGGGGACACCTGTGGCGGTATTATGGATTCTGCCATCTGCCGAACATTTTTTATCGACCTGCAACCGCCTATAATTTCCAGTGTTTTCCCTATACCCGGTGATACTCTCGATACACTTCTCCCCTACATTAATTTTTGCCTCTTCGACTCGATTACAGGAGTTGACACCTCCTCCATAATTTTCAGCGTGGATACTCTTTTCTACTCCCCTTCATTGGTCTGGGCGGATAGCTGCTGGTTAGTTGAATGGTCAGCCTCCGCGCCTTTTGACTGGGGCGACGATATCCTTGTCTGTCTTACGGTTACCGACACTACAGATTATTGCGCGGATAACTTCCTTGACACCTGCTGGGATTACCACATTTCATCTTGCGCAGACGCCGTTACATGGATAATTTGTCCGGAAGCAAGCGGACCTATCCTGACTTCCTGCTGGGACCAGGTGGTAAGCTTCGGAATCTGGGACTCCACCGGGGCGGATATCGACCTGGATAGAATATTTTTCACCATGATAATAAAATACTTGAGGGGCGGTGCTGACACTCTGACGCCTTCCGCGGATTTTTTAATGACCGGTGATACCGTTATCGTGAACCTGAACGGCACTTATGGCAGCGGGGATAGTATCACAGTTACTCTGGATTCCCTGTTCACCACCGACGGATGCAGAACAGTTCCATAATTAATAAGGAATATTGACTACGTATTGACAAAAGCTGATTTTAACAATATATTAGACCAGTTCATTTAAAAAGGATGATTTAAAGCAGCAAGTCAAAAAAATTGTAAATAATTAAAATCATTGTGATTATCAGGAGGTTAAATAATGACTGTAATTAAAATTGGAGTAAGGATATTTGTATTGATTTTGATCCTTTTTTCGCTTGTGTACTCGCAGAAGAATGATGTTTTATTCAATGCATTGAAAGACGAGATTTATCGATCGCTGGATGAGCTTCAGATGGAGGATCTTGAGAAACCATATTTCATATCCTGCGGTATTACTGATAAACGGTTTGTCAGTATTAACGCTTCTTTTGGCGCTCTAACCGATTCCGATATAAGTAATTCTCGAAATCTTCAAGTTGATCTCAGGGTTGGCGATTATAACCTTGACAACTCCAACTATGGTATGGATATGTTTGGAACGATAGCGATAGGTATGGGACCTATGAATATGGGTGGAAGCTCCCAATGCAGATTGACCACTGACGATGATTACGACATCCTGAGACACCAGATCTGGTATTGTATTGACCAGGAATACAAGGATGCTCTGGAAGATTATGCTGGAAAACAGGCAGCGCTATCCACTCCTGACGAGCTTGAGGATTACCCTGGAGACCTGACAAAGGAAGAAAAGGTTGAATTCTACGAACCTCCGCATGTGTGGAACATCAATAAAACCGAATGGGAGAATACCATACGTGAAGTATCGGGTGTGTTCAAAAAATATCCATCTATTAAGGAATCCGGGGTTGAATTCAGCGCAAAATACTCCAGGGATTACATTCTTAATACAGAAGGAACAGCAGTAGCAACAAATGACGAATCTTACACTATTTTACTCAATGCGACAATGCAGGATGAAGAGGGGAACGCGAAAAGCAATAACGCAAGCTATTTCGCGAGGGATATGACTGACCTGCCTGGCAGGGAGGAATTGGTTATGAAGGCAAAGGCGATCGCCGAATCACTTAAGATGATCATGGCAAGCGACACCGTTGGGTATTATGTCGGACCTGTGCTCTTCGAGGGAAAAGCTTCGACGCAACTAGTTAGTGGATTACTGGCTAAGAAGATTGTATCGATTGACATGCCCGTTTTAGAGAAGAGCAAGCAGATGTTCATGAAGCCCATGATAGAGCAGTTGGGGCTCGGTTCGGACATTGGAAAAAAGATCACTGCAAGATGCATCAGTGTTTACGATGATCCAACTATCAAAGAATACAACGGCATAAAACTGGCAGGGCAATATGAATATGATCTGGAGGGTGTACCCGCGCAGAAGGTCAGCCTGATAGAAGATGGTATACTGCAGCAGGTTTTGAACCACAGAAGACCCAGTAAAAAGCAAACTCAATCCAACGGTCATGCTCGAATAGGTTCCCCTGGAGTAAGCGCAATGGCAAATATTAGCAACCTGTTTATCAAGTCGAACGAAACCGCCGGTCGCGATGAAGTAAAGAAACAGTTTCTGGACCTTTGCAAGGAATATGGGCTCGAGTATGGAATAGTAGTGAAGGATTTTTACAGCCCGACTTCGAGAAAGGAAATGATGAAGACTTTATTCTCGTCAGCGATGTCCATGGCTGGTGGAAGTAAAGTGTCTCTCCCCCTGGAGCCCCTGATGGTATACAAAGTTGATGTAAAAACCGGTAAAGAGACGATGCTTAAGAACTTGAAATTTGATAACATTGATGAGGGTATCCTGAAGGATATTATTTTGACATCAGATACGGAGTTTGTCAATAATTCTGGCGGAACAGCTCCCCAGGCGTCAGTGGGCGTCTCTGTTATAGCTCCGGAAATGATCCTGGTGGAAGAGTTAGCTTTATCAAGAAAATCAGCGGATTCTGAGGAAAAACCCTTAATTGAAAAACCGGGATTTAAGTAAAAAGAGTCCGGAGTTTATCGACCATATTAGTTGAAATTGCTGAAAAAGAATTCAATATAAATTAGATTTTATTTTAAATATACAAATTAGTTGCAAGGAATGGTAACGGTATAATGACAGAGAATGATAAAAATTCAGGCGCGTTACTTGAAGAACAGGACCCATTTGTGATCGATATAAATCACGGGGATGAAATAATAGCTGTTGATATAGAGATAGGCAGTAAAACTCACCTTATCGATCTTATGTTAAATGCGCTTGTAATTACCTATACAGGGGAAATGCCCGTATTTTTAAAACGGATCCATTTTACCTTCATGGAGAATGGAAATCCATTATACGAAGCGGTACTGAAAGAGAAATTATTGAAGGATGAGATCGATGGGCTATTCGCTTATATAAACGACAACAAGACCAACAAGAATCATTTAGTCACCGTATTCGGCTCGGACAGCTTCTTTCCCAAGAACAAGTTGACATCTGAAACCGACATGGAGGCGAACCAATCGGTTGGCATAATGAATCAGCATTTCTCATTTCAATCCGGCTGCGCAGCTGACACTCTTGAGATATCAGTTTTCGCGAAGTCACTTGACGAAAAATTCCTATATTCATCCAAGCGCTTCAGTATAATCAAGTACGAGAACAAGCAAAAGTTATTATTTCCGCTTCGAGGCACGTGGCTTGTATGCAATAATTTCGACTATTTTTTAGCGCACAGGAGATGCTGGTCCCAGGAATTCGCCATAGACCTTATTCAGATAAAGAGTGGCGGGAAGATGTTCAGCAATATTGAGGCTGAATGCAATGAGGATTGGGTTTGCTATGGACAGAAAGTTCTCGCACCCGCGGATGGGGTTGTTGTTGACATTGTGGACGCTGTTCCAGAGAATCCGGGCGGTTTATGCAGCCGGTTATCCAGAGAGGAATGGAAAGATGTATATAAAAACAGGGGGTATAAAGCAGCGATTGCCGGGAATTACATCGTTCTCGACCATGAGAACGGTGAATTCAGCTTTTTAGCCCACTTAATGCCTGAAAGCCTGACCGTCGATTTGAATGAGAGGGTCAAGAAGGGACAGGTTATTGCCAGGATCGGGAACAGCGGGAACTCTGACGCCGCGCACCTGCATTATCAATTAATGGACGGACCGGATTTTCTCAAGGCGAAAGGGCTTCCTATACTCTTTGAAAACCTGACCGACATCAGCGGCGCTGAAATACCGTTCATCTACCCGAACAATTCGATTGTAACCACCCGGACTTGACTCCACAGCGTAAGCGGGGGAGTTAAGGACGGGAACTAAATTCTACCTATTTAAAGTAATCAGGCGGATATCATACGCGAGACTTAATTCTTGCTTTTAATTCTCTTGTTAATCAGGGGTGAAAAATGCCCTCGATAACGCTCCTGCAACTCTTTATTTCTCCAGTCCTTACCCGTTACTTTTCCCCGGCAGAACTTCGAGCCGCATTTGCACTCCCATTTTGACACATAGTTATCATCCGCTTCCCATAGTGCATAATCGGCAGTAATCTCTTCACCGGCGCATATATCCCTTCTCGCTACTATTTTAAATACCCCTTCCATCCAGGCATTTGGATCGCAGGAATGGTTGATGGAATATGGATCCTTATTGCCGGGGATTTCGACACTGAAGACATCTTCATCCCATTGCATTGTCTTTTTACCATTCATTGAAGCTTCCAAAGCGCCATTTAAATTTGTATAACCGTCACCCCAGATGATCAATACATCGTCTTTTTTAATGGCAGAAACCGCAAACAATCCTTCACCATGAATATGGCTGTTTCGAATTTCGATCACGGGATTCAACCATGTTTTCTTCTCAGCATCCATTTTCCTGTCATCTTTTTTGTATTTTTTTTAACTCAGCTGACTCCATCCGCTGACTCAAGTTTTGCTTTGATAAAATTGCCCCATTTCTTGTCCCCTGAAAATTTGTTCTTATCAACAACAATTCTGCCACGGGATATTACCGTCTCAGGATAACCTTTCACCTCCATACCCTCATACGGATTGAAATCGGTGTTCGAATGGAGATCCAGCGCTTTAATTGTAACGCGCTTATTCGGGTCAAAAACCACAAGGTCGGCATCGCTTCCTTCATGGATAACTCCCTTGCGAGGATAAAGACCGAAAATCTTTGCGGGATTCTCACACATCGTCTCGACCAGTTTATTCACGCTGATCCTTTCCTTGTTAATCCCCTCGTTATAAGTAACGGTCAGCAGGGTTTCAACTCCGGGCAGACCATTAGGGGTTGTCAAAAACTCGCCGTTACCACCTTCCTTCTGTTTCCTTGTGAACGGGCAATGGTCCGTTGCTATAACATCTATCTGGTTATTCTGTAAAGCATTCCAAAGCGCGGCGTTATCCTTTTCACCGCGCAGAGGCGGCGTTGTGACATAGTTCCACCCCCCCTCCCTTTCATACGCAGTTTGATTCAGCACCAGATAATGTGGACAGGTTTCGAGGAACAGGGAATAACCTGCTTCTTTTTTTCGCTCAATACCCAGCTTTATACCATCTTCTGTGCTTACATGCACGATATATAAATTGCATCCTATTCTCGAATTCAGCTCGATAGCTTGCCTAATACCCTCTTCTTCCACGGTATTATCCCTTGATTCAGAGTGATACCGGAATCCGGTTTTTCCGTTGCTTATGAGTCTATGAGTTTGCTCCTTAACAATTTTATCGGATTCCGCGTGCACCATTAAAATGCCTCCTTCGTCTCTGATCCGTCTGGCAAGGAGCATGTAATTTCCTTCAGTTATCATCATACCCGCTTCTTCATAAGTCAGGAAAACCTTGAAACTTGGAATACCACAGCGGATTACCCTGGGGATTTCGGTCAAAGTTTTCTGGTTGCAGTCCGTGACATTGCAGTGAAGGCTGAAATCGATATAACATGAATATAGTGCTTCGTCAAGTCTTTTATTAAGCGCTTCGAAGAGGCTTTCACCCTTTTCCTGTACTGTAAAGTCAATAATAGTGGTAACACCTCCAAAAACCGCAGCCTTTGAACCACTCTCAAAATCATCCGATGAATAAGTTCCAGCTGCGGGAACTCCCATGTGGGTGTGGGCATCGATGATGCCAGGCAAAACATATTTCCCTTCCGCGTTAATAACATTAGCAGGTTCGTCGATACCCTGGTCCGAAATTTTTACGATACGTTCGTCTTCTATCAGTATATCACCTATGAAAGATTTGGATGATGAGAATATCTCTCCATTCTTTATCAGTATTTTGTCAGACATTGGATTTCATCCACCTGGTAAAATTGCGCGTACCACATTTAAAAACTGCGGATTGGGTAAATTTACGGTCAAAATCAAATAAACCCATCCCTTTATATTAGTTTAAAAAACCACAATAATTAGAGCAACAATCTATGAATAAAATAACACTTTTTTAATCAATGAAAAGGTTTTTAGTAGATTTGCATGATTATTTCACTACTTTTTTGACTTTTTTATTTACAAAATCAGTATAGGAATTATTTTAACCTTATGCTAAGTATTTTTAGCATGAAAATTATGAGATGTAAGGTAAAATGACCGATGCTTCAATCTATATATTGCTATTGGAGATTTTTAATATATATCCTTCTCAGACGAGTTCATATAGAAAGAGATAGGAGGTTCTGATGACTCGCAAAGAAGCTCTTGAATTAGTCGAGCAAAATGTGGGCAATAGAAATTTAGTCAAGCACATGATAGCGACTGAAGCTGCAATGAGGCAATTAGCTATCTACTTTGACCAGGATGAGGACCTTTGGGGTCTGACTGGTTTGTTACATGATCTGGATTATGATGAAACACACAACGATCCGGAAATGCATGGGGTGATAGCTGCAAGGAAACTGGAGAAACTTGGGCTTGACAAACGGATTATACAGGGAGTTCGAGCGCATGTTGGTCACAAGGGTTATGAACCCAAATCGCAGATGGATTGGGCTCTATATGCAGTGGACCCGTTAACGGGGTTGATAGTAGCCGCAGCATTGATGCACCCGAAAGGTCTTCGAGAAATGGATGTAAAATTCATATTGAGACGCTTCGAAGAAAAGAAATTCGCTGCCGGCGCAGACAGGGATCAAATTAAACAATGTAAAAAAACCGGATTAGACCTCGAGGATTTCATCACTATAACCTTAAACGGTATGAAAAAGGTCGCAGACGTACTGGGCATTTAACCCGGAATACTATTCCAGGGATTAAACATAATGTCTTTTATTATCCAAGACTTAATCACATGTTGGAACCTGAATTTACTACCGGGTAATTTGGACAGTAAGATACGGAGATGTTGAACAAGCGTGACAACATTATAACCATTTGGTACAAATGAGAACATTCATTTTTTTCTGCATATCGCTTGTATTAATTATGATTTTATCATGGAATAACGTATATTGTCAAGAAGAAGGTCCGATCAATAAAATAAACCTTGATCTAAAAAGTTATAAAACCAGCGATTTCCGCCAGGAACCTGATACATTGCAGCCACTTTTTGCAAGGGACAATGCATTCGCTCCGGACAAAGCAGCGCACCTTGTCGTTTCAGCGATTTTAGTAGGGGTTGGGTATAATATCGCAACTGAATTTGATATAGTTGAGAACCGCGACCAGAGAAGGAAAGCGGTAGGCGTCTCCGTGTTCGCCGTAGGATTTGGCAAGGAATTCTATGACGCCTTGAGCAAAAATGGAGACGCTTCATATAAAGATATACTAGCGAATATTCTAGGTATCGGAATTGGTCTCGTCATATTTGCGCAGTAACCAAGATGGAAAACACTGACCCCAATAAAATTAAAAAAGTAACCAGTTGGGTGTTGTACGACTTCGCGAATACGATCTTTTCCATGAACGTTGTAACGATCTATTTTCCGCTCTTGATAACCTCGACTCTTGGGAAACAGGATATCTGGGTAAGTATGGCTAATTCCATCTCGATGGTGCTTGTTGCTTTGACTATTCCTGTTCTTGGAGTCTTCTCGGACAGGACAGGAAGAAGGACGCCTTATCTGCTCTTTCTAACCGTAATAAATGTCATTTTTACAGCGTTAATAGGGCTAACGGTATTTAAGGTTATCGCCATCCCTTTGAAGCTATTGATCAGCATTGGTTGCTTCATTGTTGCAAATTGGGCTTTTCAGGGTGCGCTTCCATTTTATAACGCTTTGCTGCCTAAGGTAATCCATCCAGCAAGGTATGGCAGAATAAGCGGATTAGGAGTTTCAATGGGGTACCTCGGAGCTATTGTTGGGCTTGTACTCGTTATGCCATTTAATGAAGGAACCTTGCTTGGATGGAACGTTCCATTCATAAGCGGTGGAGGCAGGGAAGCGACCTTCCTCCCTACCGCATTCTTTTTTGCGCTATTTTCAATCCCCACTTTTTTGTTCCTGTGGGAAAAAAGAACTCCATCAGAGCATGAAAAAATAACTGTTAAAGATGCATATTCAAGGATTTGGGAAACACTCAAGGATACTAAAAAATATCCATGTATCAGGAAATTTCTAATCTCGAAATTTTTCTATGAGGACGGTATTCAGACAGCAATTATTTTCATGGCAGTTTACGCTGAAAAAGTTATGGGCTTCCCTGACTCGGTAAAGATACCATTCTTCATCGTTGCAACAATTGGCGCTGCTATAGGTTCTTACCTCGGGGGGTTGCTGGTTGACCGCTGGGGTTCAAAAAAAGTACTCGAATACGTGCTGTTTGGCTGGGTTATCTCACTGGTAATTCTAATAGTGATCAGTAATAAGCTGGTTTTTTGGGGTTTGGGATGCATTATCGGTGCTCTCATGGGATGCGTCTGGACTGCCGCGCGCCCACTGCTCATCAGGATATCTCCTCCCGAAGCCCTGGGCAGGTTCTTCGGTCTATACGCGTTCTCCGGCAAGGTTGCCGCTATCTCCGGACCGCTGATCTGGGGAATAATCGTTAAATACCTCACCCCATATGGAGATATCGTGCGCTACAAATCAGCAGTGCTGGCTCTCGGATTGATGATACTTATCGGTGCAATTATCTTAAAAACAATTAAAATTAACGCAACAAATAATAAGGATTTTATACATTTTAACAGTAATACTGATTTAATGGAATAGTGGCAGTTGATCAGTAATCGGTAATCAGTGACCAGTAATCGGTGTAAGGATAAGAAAGAAAAAGATAATATACTGTTTGATTTTAAAATATAATTGAATTTACGAGCTTTGAAACGAACAAAGCACAGGAGAATATCTATGGAATATGTCAAGAGTTTTATGGACATTGGTACTTATAGAAACTTACTAAATAGTAAAGATATTTATTTTATAGAATATGTATTCATCATGAATTATATTTATAATATTTCAATCACCGTTTACCGTTTACTGATTACAGGATACCTTAACCTTGCTCCTTTAAATGTAAATTTAAAGAAATTCAGGAAACAATGTTACTGAGGAGTCTTCAATGAAAGATACAATCACCATGTGGAAATATACTCGAATGATAGTTTTAACGGCTCTTACCGCGGGTTTGTACGCTGCTTTGCTGATTCCGTTCAAGATTGTGATACCACTGATACCGGGATTCACTGAGTTCAGACCCGCGAACGTGATTCCTATCGTTGCGTCCATCTTTTTCGGACCTGCTGCCGCGTGGGGAGCTGCCATCGGTAATTTCATCGCGGACGTACTCGGAGGGACCCTCGGTTTCGGGAGCATTCCCGGTTTTATCGGTAATTTCTTCCTTGGGTACATTCCCTACAAACTCTGGTGGAACCTCAGGAAAATGCCCGAACAAAAAGTCCCGCACCTCAAAAAAAGCAAGCAGATCATAGACTATCTCTATGTTCTTGTGATTGCGTGCGCGACATGCGGCTTGCTGATAGGCTGGGGAGTGGACAGCCTCGGTCTGGTACCATTCGCAGCGCTTGGCAATATCATATTCCTGAATAACCTTATAGTCGGCATAATCCTGGGACCTTTTTTACTTCTCCTCATAACCCCTCGTATCAGGAAGTGGGGAATGTTCTATTTTGATATCATGAAAGTTGATGACCTGTCAAGAATAAAACTCAGACCCGTTGGAATTTTTTTGATAATCGTCGGGAGTATCAGCGGTATGGTACTTGGAAACCTGATCTCTATAGGTGTTTATGACGCTGGAATGCTCGGATTTGGCTTCAGCCAGGGGATATCTGGGGGTTCCAGTCTCTTCCTGGGCGCTCTGCCGTCAGTATTGATACTCATACTCGGGTGTTTTTTGGTGTAGTAAAAACTGGAATTGGATTTTATCAATCATCCAGTCATCCATCCATACAAGGAGTTTGGTAGAGATGATTGGTAGTAGGTAAACTCCTATAACCATAATCCCTTTTTGGTTAATCATACTGTAAAGTTTTGCCCCATTAATTGAACTTGTGAAATACATAAATTAAATTTATTATTTCTTGAACAAGTGCGGAAGAAAAGACGGCGCATGAACCAGCAGTCTTGGATGTTTGAATATGATCCCCAATATCACTTTCGGAACATCTATACCCAGGAAGGTTTTGTCGCCCATCGATTTACTCAGCAATTCAACTATATCCTCGAACTCTTTATCGTTTAGTTTAACATGAATATTCTTAGCTGTCAAGTATATTTCATGTTCCCGCCCCTTCTCTTTATCCCATGCCTTTTCATAGCCTTTAAGGATATGCTGATCAGCAGCGCCTTCATGTATATAATGTGCGCAGGCTTGCGCGGCGAGCTTTCCAGAGCGCATTGCGTTCGATATCCCAGCGCCAGAGTTCGGATCGGTTATGTGTGCGGCATCGCCAATCAGCATAACGTTTCCCTGCACCATAGGTTTGACTCTTTTCACAGTTGGTATTATGCCGCCCATTTTCTCCAATATTTTTATTCCCGGGAAGAATCTTTCCACAAAAGCATCCAGGTAATCTACGGCTTTATTACTCCCAAGTCTATCGCCAGCTATCCCCAATCCAATATTAGCTCTATCCTCACCCTTTGGAAAAATCCATGCGTAACCGCCGGGAGCGTAAGTATTCCCAACATAGAATTCCGGGTATGTGCTGTTTTCGATAATTACACCTGACGCATAGTACTGCGCGCCAACGGCAATATCACTCAGATTCAAAGTCGTGTTAATACCAGCGAGTTTCCCGATCCTGGATTCAACTCCATCTGCGGCAATAATAACCTTTCCTTGAAACTCAATCTCCTCACCATTCGAAATTGCCTTGACACCGGTAAAATCACAGCGCGAGTCATGCAGCAGTTCAGTTGCCTGGGTTGACACCCGAAGTTCCGCGCCCTCATCGACAGCCATCATTGCGAGGTCTCTATCGAACACTTTCCTGTTCAAAATATACCCGGCATCTGGATGATGAACCTTCACTCTCCTGCCGCTCGGGGATACGAGTACCGCTCCTTCAATTCGGGAGGCTATCCACTCCTCACGGACATCAAAGAAGTTTTCCAGCCCGGTCTTGCTTATCCCCTCTCCACAGCAAACGGGGTTTCCAATCCTTTCATGCTTCTCAATAAGCAGCGCTTTCAATCCATCTTTAGCTGAATGATAGGCGCAGCTCGAACCAGCCGGTCCCGCGCCGACAATTATTATGTCATAATTATTGCTCATTTGTCAATGTTATTGCTCCGTATGGACAGGCTCGCTCACAAAACCCGCAGTAATCACACCTATCCACGTCATATATTAATTCCTTCACAAAAAGAGTTAGCGCTTGAGTGGGACACACGCTAACACATCCCCCGCAATCTATACACAAGTCCCTGTTCCAATATAACTTATATGATGACATTTAAATACTGTTCCTGACGCATCCGCAGCATATTTTCTGAAATTATAAGTACAAATTATCTTCCCGAACTTTTATGTGAATCCCGTTTTATCCTTACATCCTGTCATAATATTGGGAATCTGGCAATCCAGTGTTCAAGAGAGGCAGGTATTCCTAGAGTGAGATAGCAAATAGTATTCAAACTAAGGTTATTCCTTAACGTTTTTGTAGTTTCCGAGAAGCCTGATAATGTCTTTATCATTACCCATCAGAACGAGGTAATCTCCATTTTCAATTATTGTGCCGGACTCATTCTCCGGAATGTATTTAGTATATTCGCCTTTTTTCTTCGAGTACTCCCGCTGAAGGAATAGCAGTTCCACCCCGGCTTTATCCAGATTCAATTCGCTTATCTTCTTTCCTACCGCTCCTTTTGGAACAGGAGAATAAACGATACTTTCCAGCGCGTTCAGTTTAATCCGTTCTATATCACCGAAAAGCACGTCTTCAGCGAGGCGTTTGGCGATATTCTCTTCCGGGAAAAGGACTATGTTGCATCCTATCTTTTCGAGTATTCTCTTCTGTATTCCATTTGAAGCCCTTGCTACTATCGTTGGGATTCCAAGCTGCCTGAGGTGGAAAACGCCGAGTAAGTTCGCGCTGAAATTCTCCCCGATTGTAATTACCGCCATCTGGCAAGTATCTATATCTATTTCAGTTAACTGGTTTTTATCAGTAACGTCCATTACGTATGTCTCTGAGACCTTATCCCTTATATTTATCAGTCTTTTTTCTTCCAGGTCGATAACGGTGACTTTTTCCCCGAGCTGCGTAAATCTCTCTGCTATGTTTTTCCCGAATTCTCCAGCGCCAACGACAAGTATTTCTCTCATCCTATCATCACCCTTTCCTCGGTATATCTGAATTTTCTTTCTTCTCTTTTCCTTGGTATTGCAAATATTAAAGTAAGAGGACCAATTCGCCCTACAAGCATTATTATCGAAATAACCAGTTTACCCACGGTGGACAGCTCGGGTGTAATACCGCATGAAAGCCCCACGGTTCCGAACGCCGACATTACTTCGAAGAGTATAACATCGAAGGTACCGGCTTCAGTAATTGTAAGTATGAGTGTACCCATAAAAACAACGAACAGCGCGAGGACTGATACAAGCATTGCTCCATTCAGAACACCGGCAGGTATCTCCCTGTTGAAAAGGTTCACTTCCCTCCTGCCTTTTATTCTGGATTTAAGAAGCGCGAAAAGGGACGCGAATGTAGTGGTTTTTATTCCGCCCCCGGTGGACCCTGGGGAAGCACCTATGAACATCAAGACTATTATTATCCACAAAGATGCGATGTGGAGTTTTGAAATAGCTACCGTGTTGAATCCTGCCGTTCTAGCTGTCACTGATTGAAAATACGCGGCTAGAAGCTTTGTTCCAAATGGGAGATCTTTAAAAAAACTGTTTTCCTCAATAAGCAGCAGTATAACAGCGCCGATGATAATTAGAATAAATGATGTGCTTACTACGACTTTTGTCTGCAGTGAGAAATGCGGAACACTCTTCAGTTTATCCTTGAGAGGAAGTTTGATGTACCTCCAGATATCCGCAATCACTACGAACCCGAAACCACCGATTATTATGAGGCTTGTGATAACCGCGTTCATCCCGATACAGCCCTTGTATTCTTCGAAGCTCGTGGAGAAGAGTGAAAATCCCGCGTTACAAAACGCGCTGACCGAATGGAAAACCGCTGAGAAAAGCGAGCCGTCACCTTCAGGTGGGTTTGACTTGAATATTAAATAAATCAGGATTACCCCGATAAGTTCTATAATAAAAGTAGCCATTATGATCGATTTTATCAAATCCTTGATCTTACTGAAAACCTAGAAATTCAGGATATCCCCGAGCATCATTCTTTCCCTCAAACCTAATTGACCGCGAATGATCAGCGCGAAGAATGTTGCGAATGTCATCAAACCCAAGCCGCCAAGCTGTATCAGTATGACAATCACTGTTTTACCGAAGCTTGTGAAAAATGTTCCCGTATCAACTACGATCAAACCGGTCACGCATGTTGCTGAGGTAGCTGTAAAGAGGGCATCGATAAATCTCATTTTACCGCCCACGGTAGCATTCGGAAGAAGCAGCAACAACGAACCGCACAAAATAATCGCAGCAAAGCTGCTGACAAGAAGTACGGATGGAGGCAAGGGAAATTTCGAGATCTTGGATTGAATACTTCCCAGTTGAACAAGTAATTCGAAGAGAATATACCCCTGGAACAATATTATGTATATCTTTGTGATTGAGAGAAGATTTATCTTCTCAAGCATCGCCCTGTATTCCGGTGTACTGAAGAATAGAGCGAACGTTATTATCTGAAAGATGAATAGAAAAGTCAGTATATACTGTATTTTGTGTTTAATTATGTACTCCCCCTTTTTAGGGGAGACCAGCACCCTGATTATTGAATTGATCATAAACGAAGCGATTATGAAAATATCGACGTAATAAAGGAGCTTGCTGAAAGAATCTGGAATTATAAATCCGTATTTCAATATCATCGATACGAGAGCGATTATTGCCACTCCGCCCATATACCAGTCGAGAGTCTTATTTATTTCTCTTGTTTTCATTCTTGAAAATTATTTTTAAGCGATAGTTGCGAGTTTTCCAAATATATATGAAATCGTTTCTTTCTGACCCATTTTCCCGCTTTTTATCAATTTATCCCCTTCACGGAGCACGGAGATAAATTCGATTATTTCACGGCTGGTGTAATTGCGTGCTTGAGAAACGTATTTTTTTATCCAGTACTCAGAAACCCTTAATTTACTTGCCAAAGCCCTTGTTGAAGCGCCCTTTTCAAGCATGCTTATTATCTGGAGTATCTCCAGGCTTCTCTTTGACAACCAGAATATCATCATCGTTGCTGATTCGCCAAAATCGAACAATTCAGACGAGTAATTAAAACATTCCTTGATATTTCGCGAGCCGAAAGCGTCAACAAACTGGAAAATCGTGGCTGTTCGACTCTTAGAAACGACTTTCAGGACGTCATCTCTGGTTATTTCCGCCCGGGAACCAACATAAGAGTATATCTTCTCGAGCTCACTCCTGACTGCTAAAAGTGACAGTGATACCTTACTCGTGAACAATCCGATAGCCGCTCCACCCATTTTCTTACTTTCTTCCTTGACAAATTCCATTATCCAGGTTCCAAGCTCATTATCGTAGGGAGGTTGAAGCTCATAGCTTTTAAAAGCCTTTTTAAATTTCCCATGATAGTCCATTTGACCTCTCGTGGGCGCCGGAGAGATCAAGACCAGAAAAGAAGTGTCAGGAATCTTGAAACCAACCAGCTCCTTCTTGAACTTCGCGGGGAGTTTGTGAACATCATTTATTATTATCATTCTCCTGTCCGACATCACCGGTATTGACAGAATCGCGTCGAATATTCTCCTGGGATCATCAACCTGCATCGCCCAGAATTCATCCAAATTAAAATCCTCGAAACCCAGGTCTAATCTCTGTTTTATCTCCGACTTCACCATGTCTTTCATATACTGCGAATCGCCGGAGACATAATATCTATTCGATAACTTTCCGGCTTTTATTTCTTTCAAAATACTTTTAAATTGGTAAGGTCTCATTATAATATGGAATAATTAAATAGTTTTGAAAAATATATCATATTTTCTCAAAATGTCAACAAATTTCACGACCCTTTTGAAAGCTGTGTCTAAAAATATTTAGTTCATGTCGAATTAAATGCTGATATGTAATCAAAATTGACTATGATTGGTTTAACACAAATGAGTTACAGGGATTGAACTGCCAAAACTGAATTGCCGCGACTTTCACCTGTCTGCAGAAGCCCTACCGCACTTGTGTTTTCCTGGATAATTTGGGGCGTAGGCAGAAGTCGTAGTCCCCAAATACGCAACACCTACTGGGGGTTCAAACCCCCATTGTAGATTGCACTAGCGAGTCCCCGAGCTTAAGCACAGAGCAATTTAACTAATGTGCACACGATTCAATTTTCTGGGTCTCTTACTGTTACCAGGTACTCATTACCGTAATAATACCAGAATTATATTTCCATTTTCCGAGTTAAATGCTTGCCTAACGCAAAAAAAATAATACATTTGAACCTCAAACTATGAGATACGAACTGTACATAGCTTTACGGTATTTACTGGCGCGCGAGAAAAGCCGGTTTATCTCGATTGTAACGATATTCTCTATCGGGGGTATCCTGATTGGTGTTTGCGCGCTCATTATCGTGCTTTCGGTCATGAACGGCTTCGAGGATGAGATACGAAGCAAAATCCTCGGCACAACCGCTCACGTTAGCGTTTACTCGTTCAAGAACAGGATAACCGATAACTGGAAAGAGCTGATAGACAAGTACATGACTAATAAGGACTGGCTAATAGCCGCAGCGCCTTTTATCCATACTAAAGCGGCTATATCGAGCATTGCTGAAAATGACGGTGTAATGATAAGGGGCGTCGTACCTGAATATGAATTCAAGGTGAATGATATCAACAAGAATATGTACTCCGGTATTTTCCTGTCCAATGAATACGACAGTACCGAAATACCGCAGATAGTATTGGGGAAATACCTTGCTCAGAGGCTCAGGGTCATTACGGGCGACACAGTGCTCCTATACAGCCTTAAGGACCGTTCTCAATCGTCATCGGGTCTGATCTCTCCAAAGGTGAAGCAGTTCGTTATCACCGGTATATTCGAGACCGGAATGTACGAGTTCGATGCCGCAATGGTCTATATTCACCTTGAAGCCGCGCAGGAGGTGTTCAACCTGCCGAACGCGATAACCGGCATAGAAATGAAAACCAGGAACTTCTATAACGCGGATAAGTACTCAAAAAGCCTCGAGAAGGAGATGGGCTATCCATATTACGGCGTATCCTGGATGGAAATGAACAAGAACCTGTTCTCCTGGATGACGCTCGAGAAATGGGGGATGTTCCTGATACTGAGCTTGATAATTGCCGTGGCGACCATAAATATCATAAGCACGCTCTTCATGGTCGTCATGGAAAAAACCCGCGATATCGGAATACTAAAATCGATGGGCGCTTCCTCAAGGAACATCATGCGTCTGTTCATACTGCACGGTCTGGTAGTTGGGGTGGTCGGCACGGCACTCGGTGTGGGTTTCGGATTCCTGATATGCTGGCTGCAGCAGACATATAGCATCATATCGCTCCCGCCCGACGTCTATTCGATATCCTCCCTGCCCATAAAGATGCAGGTTATCGACTTCGTCCTGATCGCCTTCGCGTCGCTCGCTCTCTCATTACTCTCCGCTATCTATCCAGCCTACAAAGCCGCGAAGCTCGAGCCAATCGACGCCATCCGGTATGGTGGATGATTGCATACCAGTTTTTTTTCTATTTTATATTGACTATGATGTGGTCAAGCTATATTTTTGTTCAATAAATGAAACTTAATAAAGGGAGGTAAAATGCGTCGAATAATTGCTTGGATTTTAATTCTAATGTTTATTTCTTTTCTGGTGATAACTTGCGGCGGGGGAAAGAAACTCGCGACCGAATATTTTCAAAATGGCGTCATGATATCTTTCAAACCATCTGTGGGTGATACACTCCCATACAAGAAGGATGCCGACATATTAGCGGAAGTTTCCTCACCCCAGGGCAGTCAGAGCAGCCTGGCAAAAACGAGCGATTGGAGAAGGGTGCTGGTTGACGAGGTTAAGGATAACGGCGAGATGACGATAACGGTCTTCTTCGATAAATCCGAAGCCGGGGAATTCGTGAACGGTCAATATATACCATCCGAGGATGAAGATGAGTTGGTTGGCGAATTCCTGAGGGTAACCCTCGATTCAACAGGGCTCCTTAAGGATTGGAATGGTCTGGAAGGTCTGGGATACGACGAGAGCGGCATCGACCAGGGACAAGAAATGGCAAATACCTTCTCCGCGATTAGCCTGGACTATTTTCCTAATAAAAGGGTGAACGTTGGAGACACGTGGAATAAAAAGACCGAGAACAGCGTTAACACTGAAAAGGGCAACACTACAAGAACCACTGAGAAGAAATACACGGTCGAAGACTTTGTTATGTACAAGGGTCACAAATGCGCTAAACTGAAAGTAAACATTACGCTAACCGTCTCCGGCGAAGGTGAAGGCGAGTATGAAGGAGATCTCTATAGTTCATGGTCCGAGGGCAAAGGTGACGGGAAAGGCACTACTTACTTCGATTTTGAAAATGGCTACCTCGTTGAAAGCGACCTGCACTGGATGCTGGAATTCCAAATCACTAACATGAATCAGACTTCCAAGGAGAAGACGAACTACTCGTTCTACCAGGAACAGACTGCGAATTACAAATTGCAGGAAGTTAAATAGCGCCATCATGGTTTTTCTCCGTACCAGAAATTCCACAATCCTGGTACTATTTTATCATCGTCAAGGACTTCGATGTTCTCCCACTCCCCTGGGAAAAGCGAAAAATATTGCTCCTGTGTGAACCTTTTACCTAAAAGCACGATGACTCCCCTATCGGTATTCGATCTAATTACTCGCCCTGCCGCCTGAATCGTCCTGTTCATTCCGGGGTAGAGGTAGGCGTATTCGAAGCCGTGCCCATTCAACTCCTGGTAATACCTGCACAGGAATTCCTGTTCGTAAGTTGGCGGCGGGATCTGGGGACCCACAACTATCACACCGATCGCTGTATCTCCAATATAATCAACACCTTCAGCGAACACACCACCCTGAACACCCATCAAAAGCACAGGCTGCTCCGATGTTCTAAGCTCCTCCAGAAATGCAGCCCTCTCAGCAGAATTCATCACCCTTCGCTGTACCAAAATTTTGAAACTTTCCTCCCTGATGAAAAAACGGACATGCTCCATATATTCGAAACTGGGGAAAAAAACCAGGTAATTACCCTTATTAACGTTTATGATGTCAATTATGAGTTTCCCTACCCTGGTATAATCCCCCATCCGATTCTTGTAAGTTGTCGAAACCGATGGAACGATCATCACCATCCTGTTCTCCGCCGGGAACGGTGATGGTATCTGCAGTTTCTCCGTATCCTTTTCCTCGAAACCCAGGACTTCCATATAATAATCGACAGGGGTCAACGTTGCCGACATCCCAATCACCGAATGAAAACCGTTCACCCGCTCCCTTAGCCTGTTTCGCGCGTCAGAACATAATATCTCAAAAGTACCCCCACCATCCGCGCTGAACATGGTCGCGAATCCCTCGTCAACCCACTCCAAAACCGACAGGAAATTCGTATAACAGTAATACAAGTCCCTGAGTGGATTCAAGACTTCCTCAAGCAAGCTTTCATCAGACTGCAGCAAATACCTCGTGTAAATATCCTCAAACCTTAAATAATGTTCCATCATGACTTCTTTATCAATAGCGCAGTCATACTTCTGCATTTCGGGATGCTCCTGCTTTCCCTGTATATAATAATCATTGAAGAGTTTTATCATCTTGTTCAGCGTTTTTTTCATCTCCCCCAAACCGTGAAACTGCATCAATTCAGCGTATTTCTTTGCTTCCTTCACCCTTTCAACCGGGAATTTCACCGAATAATAATCCCGGCTTCTCTGAAGTAAATTATGCACTTCATCTATTATGAGAATAAAATTCGAATAATCGTTCTTCAGGAATAGCCTCCTGATAAATGATGACGGGTCGAACACATAATTATAATCGCCCACGATAAGGTCAGCTGCCTCCGCGATAGCCAGCGACATCTCGAACGGGCAAACCATGGCTTCCTTCGATACCCTGAAAATATTATCGGGGGTCAGGATGTCGCTTTCTAATATTTCGGTGAGTAATTCCCCTCCGCTATTCATAAGGTTTTCAAGGTAAGGGCAGAAATCCGGGCTGCAGTATTTTACGTTATTGATACACATCTGGTCAGAAGCTCGCATGAACAGCGTTTTAATGCCCTTCAACCCAGAAACCGTCTCCCGGACCAACTCCTGCTGAGTGTTCTTCGACGTCAGGAAAAACACTCTCTTGTTATTCTGAAGCGCGTACTTTATCACAGGAAAAAGGGTACCCGCTGTCTTTCCACAACCTGCCAGCGCTGATATAACAAGATTTTTGCCAGCCTCCAGGACAGACCCTATCCTTTGCTCCATGATTTTTTGAGTTTCGCGCTTCTCAGGAAACGGGAATTTCAATAGCTTTCCTGCAATCGACCGCTCGTGGTTTTTGACCTTGAGTTCCAGGTAATTATCCACAACATTCTTTACCCTGTTCTCAAACAACTCTCTTAACGTTTGGAGACCAGATTCAAGTTGGAACTCCCGTATTTCACCAGTTACAAGATTGAACAATACCAGCCGCGGCTCGATGGGCAGACCGGTGGTATCCGAATATAGCAGCGCGTATATCTTTGCCTGGTTTGCAAAGCTATTTAAATCTGATATACTCAACTTGTTGAAGTTTTCATCCTGAAGGGTAACTGTTTTTATCTCCTCCAGGATAACTTTGTCTTCTTCTTCGATTATCACATCGACCCTGCCCGAGACCACCACTTTCACATCATCGACTCTTTCTTCCTTACTCACATAGACTTCAGTTTTTACGTTTTTCTTGCCTTCGTAATAGGTTTTATGAAGGTCGCGCCCCAATTTCCCCCTGCTTTTTATAGGGATGTTTATATCCGAGAAAGAAACATAACCGCCTTGAACGAGGTCCCTGACACTAAGGTAAACGATGTCATTCTCAAAATCGTATTTAATTGACATTTATTGCGATGGGGTATTTTAACAAATTTATGTAATCTCGTAGAGTATTTCCATCAAAAATGCTTAAGGTCTCTTGTTTAGCTCTATTTAAGCAGCAGCACCTTCTGTTTAATTTCTTGACAATTCACTAAAATACTGATAAAATAAATTCCTGATGGGTAACCTTCAAGGTCGTATTGAAATTCATGGTATCCCCCGTTCAGGAATCCATCATAAATAACGCCGAGTTCGTTGCCATTTATATCAATCATCGAGACATTCACTTTTGCCTGGTCGGCTAATTGAAACCGTACCGTTGTTCTCTCGTTGAATGGATTTGGATAATTCGGCAGCAGTTTAAAACTCCCTGGTGTATTTCCATTTTCATCGATACCGCTGGTCCGCACATAAGAAACCCAGCAAGTGTCCAGTATATGGGCATCACAGTAATCAACCAAATCGCTTGCGTGAAGACATATATTGAGGGTTTCGCCTGCTGTTAGAGAGATGTCGGAGCGGCTGACTTCCAGAACGATAAAAAGGTCTGATACATGCAGGAACGGGTAATCGGCGTCCAGGATTCTATCGTTAATCTGCAGCCAGAAGTCCGTTGGGTCGATGCTCGAAGCGTCTTCCAGAGTAAACCTCATTGATTCAATATCGACATCGACGGTATCTCCTGGACCTGGGTTTGCTGTAACAACATAAGGTGGAGACAGGTCAACGATAAAATAGCCGCTGATAGTTTCAGCTAATGGATTCCCTTCTATATCATCGAGTTCTGTAAGTTCGAAGAAGATGGTATCTCCATCGGGCAGCGGGGATACAGGCCACCAGGCGAGGGAATCGCTTGAAACCCACATTTCCGGTTCTGAAGGACCATATTCAGTACCATTAACAAAAAATAAAATACTGGTTTCGTTTACACCTTCGTAATCAGCGAAGAACATCTTGATGCCATGACCGTCGCATGCTGTTACTGCTCCATTCGACGGCGTTATGTTATAAACGAGGGGACCTTCCGGAGTTTCATGAAAAGTATCCAGCAGGTAACCGTAAACATCGGAATCAAAACCGTTCCGATAATCACCCCAGGCTGCAAAAACCTGGTCACCGTTCCAGCTCAGTGTAACATCCTGTTGACCCGCGGCAGCGCTGCAGATTATAATTTCTTCATAGAGCAGTTCCCCGTTCCAGGACAACCATCTGCAGTATATATCCGTGTAAATTCCACCTCTATCATCTTGCCATGCTATAAGATACGCGGTATTCGCCCAGACAGCCGAAGGATTAGCCTGGTTGTTGGCGATCGTTGAAATCGGCAGAACTCCGGGAAAAACCTCCCCATCTGGTTTGATCTTGCAACAGTAAATATCCGCGTAGGTTGTGTAGTCGTAATTTTGCCAGGTAGCAAAATACGATACTCCATCCCATGTAACTGATGGAAAGTTCATGTTTGACGAACCCGTCGCCAGGGGAAATTTCTCACCAATTACCACACCATCGGTCGATATGAACTTTGCGCTGATCCCCATGTAATCACTTGAATCCCTGAATACTACAATGTATTGCGAGCCGTTACTAGCAGCTGCCGGAACGCCGTACTTTCCTGATTCGCTGGAAACCGTTATTTCCGAACCCAAAGGAGCTCCGCTGCTGGATACTCGTAATCCTTTGATAATAATTTCTTCTCCATGCACATCCTGCCACAATACCAGGAAATTCGAGCCATCCGAAGTTACGACCGGTTTGGATTTAGACGATGCTGATGTAGTGATCTGGAACGTAGCCCCACTAAATTCTGCATCTTCGTTGTTGAATAGCCGTCCGAATAATTGCGGGTAAACCCCAGCGTTCTGGTCCACCCATACTATCAGGTAATCCTCCTCATTAACTCCAACAGCCGGAGAAATTTGGTTGCCTGGTGAAGTAACAACAGCGTAACCCGCAGTTGGTGATGTTCCGCTAGCCAATACAAGCTGTCCGAAAATATTCTGGTTAGTTGTTCCACCCCGATCATCCTCCCAGGCCACAAAAAAATCACCGCCACAACTCGCTGATGAAGGATACTTCTGGTTCATCGTTGCTCTGGAAATAAAAAACTCGTCAGAGAAACTTGAACTTACTAAAATTAATAGAGAAACAAACACAAATAAAATAGATTTATTACTCATCATATTCTCCCGGTTTATTGTTCAAATGTGAAAAATAAGTATAGTTGCTTATAATATCAATATAAAAAAATAAAAAATAGGGATATATGGATAACTGCACTCTTTTTCATAAGACAACATTCTCTGGTTTTAATAGGGGAATTATAAGAAATCAGCGAATATCCGCGCTCATATTTCAATCTTGTGTTCCATTATTATATTGACATCGTTCTTGCAAAAGTTAATTTATGTTAAATTTTAAACGGAAAAGGGCAGATGCTTCTATCAATAGAAAAAGTAGGAAGGATTTACCGGAAGGATTGGGTCGCGCTTTCGGACATCACCTTAAAGGTCGATAAGGGCGAATTCATATTCCTTGTAGGACCAAGCGGCGCGGGGAAAAGCACCCTCTTGCGGCTTATTTACCTGCAGGAGTTCCCTGACGTCGGGGAAATCAAATTTTCCGAATATTGTTCGAAAACTATCGCCAGGTCTCAAGTTCCATACCTTCGCCGGAAACTCGGTGTTGTCTTCCAGGATTTCAAACTTATCCCCGATATGACCGCTTACGAGAATGTTCATTTCGCTCTGAGAGTGACCGAAGTCCCCAGGAAACTGCGCAAGAAAAAAGCCTATGAACTGCTCTCCTGGGTGGGATTAACACATAAACGAAACTCCTACCCGCACGAACTGTCCGGAGGTGAGCAGCAGCGCATCGGTATCGCGAGAGCGCTTGCCAATGACCCCCTTCTCATACTTGCCGATGAACCGACCGGCAACCTCGATCCAGAAGCAACAAACGGAGTTATGAAACTGCTGAGTGAGTGCAATAAGCAGGGTACCGCAGTTATCATGGCAACCCACGATTTCAACCTGGTTGAAAAATTTAATTTTAAAACCGTGCATCTGCAGGAAGGTATTATTATCAACTGAAATAATAGCAAAAACGCGTTTGTCGGTTACCTATAGAGACTCATTATATGTATAAAAATAAAAAATAACGGAGAAATGTAGCCGCAGGTCTTTAGACTGCGCTTGTAAATTATCGAAAATATACAAAATTGAATTTAAGAAAACAGAAACGGGAAGAATACTAAACCAGAAAAAATGTAGCCGCAGATCTTTAGACTGCGCTTGTAAATTATCGAAAAATTAAAAAACAGAATCCGGAAAATGAAGATCGGTGATATAATTTTTGCTTTGAGCCAGGCATTTAAGAGCTTTGTCAGGCGTGGTTTCATTACGTTTCTGTCCATCACCACGATAACAACCGCCCTGGTTGTTTTCGGAATCTTCGGGATCATTTCATCGAACCTCCGCTACTCCGTGAACAAACTGAAAAAAAGAGTCGGTATCGAAATCTACATCAAGGAGAACATTGATGAGAAAAGGGTTCAAGACCTGATTCAAAGGATAGAGAGTAAACCAGAGATCGACAATGTAATCTATATATCAAGGGACAAAGCCCTCCAGAAATTCAAAGTCGAGTATGGTGAGGAGTTGCTTCAGCACCTGGACGAGAATCCATTTCCAGCTTCGCTTCAACTCAGGTTAAAGGCTGAACACCTGGGGGGAACGGAGATAAACGCGCTTACAGAGGAGTTTTCAGGGTATGAAGAGGTGGATGATATCTCTTCCGAGGGGAGAATCGCCACCAAGATCTCAAAAATGGCAAAGACCTTTCAGCTTCTGGAAATCAGCTGGGGCATTCTCCTTTTCATCGCTGCTACCATTATTATCCTGAACACTATCAAATTCACTATTGCCGCCCGTAAAAGCACTATCGAAATAATGGAGCTGGTCGGGGCAACCAGGACTTTCATTCAGAGACCATTTATCTACGAAGGCATGCTTAAGGGATTATTGAGCGGCATCTTTGCCTCTGTCATCATCTATGGGATTGAAAAATTGATAAGGATAGTACTCCCACAGTTCGTGTCAATGTCCGACCTCGGGTTGTTCCTCATCGTCATTCTCGGCATATTCTTTGGGGGAATCGGGAGTAAACTTGCGGTTAGGAAGTTTCTGTAGCGGTATCATCTATTATCTCAAAAAATCTCCTTGACAAATCCGCGAAAAGTATATACTTTTGTATATATAAAGGAGGTCGTAATGAAAACCACAAAATTATTTGCCAATGGCGGAAGCCAGGCTGTGCGATTGCCGAAAGACTGCCGGTTTAAAGGAAATGAAGTTTACGTAAAGCGAATTGACAATATAGTAATTCTTATCTCAACGGATAATCCCTGGCTTCCCATGATAAAGAGTCTTGAAAAATTCACTGATGATTTTATGGAGGTCAGAGTACAACCTGAACTTGAAAAAAGACAGGCATTGAAGTGAAATATATGCTAGACACAAATATTTGCATATATATCATCAATAAAAAACCTGTGATTGTCCTGGAACGTATGCAGACTCACAACATAGGAGAAATTTGTATTTCCACCATAACCTTAAGTGAACTCGAGTATGGGGTTCAGAAAAGCAGTAATCCTGGAAGAAACAAGTTAGCTTTACTGGAATTCATAGCCCCGATTGAAGTACTCCCTTACAATGAAAAGTGCGCGAGAGAATATGGCTTAATAAGGGCAAAGCTTGAGAAGGCTGGTTCTTCAATTGGGGCAATGGACTTATTAATTGCTGCACACGCCTTATCATTAAAACATGTCCTCATAACAAATAATACACGTGAATATTCAAGAGTAACGGGTTTGAAGGTTGAAAATTGGATTAGCTAAATTTTTTTCGTTCAATTCAGATTTGGTTTTACATTCAGAGATTATGTTATTTATTTATCATTTATGGATTTTACATTTTACATAATCCTTGCCAGTATAATAATCTTCATTGCATACACCGTGAAAGGACTTACAGGCTTTGCCGCGTCTCTGATCTCTGTTCCGTTGCTTTCGCTCTTCCTCGATATCAAATTCGTGGTGCCTGTTGTAGCGCTTACCACGTTCGTCGCCGGGATAATACTGTTCTGGAAGGTACGGAAGGAAATTCAATGGGATGAGATGATAATCGTCCTCATTTTTGTGGTAATCGGTTCTTTCATTGGAATAAAGCTCCTCGCGAGATTCGATTCCATTTTCATTAAAAGGGTTTTCGGGGTTTTCGTTGCGCTTTTTTCTCTCAAGCTGCTGATCGGGTCACCACAGCAAAGTACAAGCAGCATCAGCAAAGTCTGGGGGGCTTTCGCCGGATTGATCGGCGGCATCCTGGGAGGAATGTTCGATACGAACGGACCACCGCTTGTTATATACTTCAGCCGCAAACTGGAAAAAGTCAAATTCAGAGCGACCCTGGTAGCAATTTTCTTCATCGACGTGATATGGCGCAATATTCTCTACGCTGCTAACGGAATAACAACCTTGAATGAAGTAAAATTCACTCTCTTCCTCCTACCAGCATTGATCATGGGAACCTTCCTGGGATTCAAATTGAATCTCCGCGTGAACCAGAAAATCTTCAATAAGATAGTGGGGGGTATTTTACTGGTGACAGGGATTTTACTGGTAATCAGATAATAACCGTACAAAATTCCAACCACAGAGACACTGAGTCACAGAGAAAGACATTTGAAGAAAAAAGAAAGTTTTAAAGGGGTGGGTGTTGGAGTGCACTGACTGCGCCAGTGCGTTCTTTCGGGAGGGGGGATTTGGTTCATTCGTCATTAGTCATTTGTCATTTCCCTCCCCATCCAGTTTTTATACTTACTCACACGCAGTGTCTTCTCCGTTGCGCCAGTAGTATGATATCCCTCAACTGGGTAACGTTCTGGGCGCATAGCCACCTTTCTTCAAAGTTCAGTTCCTGAACGATCTGAGCGATAGCGGCAAGCGCTTTTAAGTGGAAATTCCGCTCGTCACGCGAGCCGAACAGCGCGAACACGATTTTGACTGGATTCACTTGCCCGGGGAACCTTATCCCCTCTTTGCACCGTACCACGAGAATTTCAAAAAGGTTATGCCCCTCGATGATGATGTGCGGAATTGCCAAACCCGGCGAGATCACCGTGGACGACTCCTTCTCCCTTTCCACCATTGAATTGTAGACATCCTCTTCAACCACGTGCATTTTATTCGCGACAGTTTTCGCGACTGTTTTATAGAAATCGTTGCAGATCAAAGGTCCATTAAGGTCCAGGATATTACAATCTTGTATCATCCTATCAAACCGGTCTTCGATGAGATCGTCTCTCTCTCGAAGTATCTCACGCAATTCGGTGCCGAGTATGTTCTCAGTGAGTTTCTTGGAAGTGAGCCGTTGGATTAAATATATAAGCGCTGACTCGCGGTTGATCCTGATATGTGAGTAGAGCCAATACCAGACCAACCCGGCGAGAAAGAAACTGCCTGCAATGATCAGCGGAACAGGACCCATTTTTGAGAGAAGTAATCCATAACCGAGAATTCCCACGATCTGTATCCAGGGGTAGAGCGGTGACTTGAATTTGGGCTTGTAATTAGGGATTTTGCTTTCTCTCATGACGATAACCGAGAGGTTCGCCAGGACGAACAGTACTATTTTAAACGTTGAAGCCACTTTGACGAGGTTCTCGAGTCCCAGGAACAGTATCACGCATATCATGAAACTGCTGGTGAATATGATGGATTTGTAGGGCGTTCCGTATTTACAGTGCACATCTGAGAAGAAGCCCGGCAGCAGTCCATCCCTGCTCATCGCGAGGGGTCCCCTCGAGGCAGCCATGATACCCGCATTCGCTGTGGAAACGAAGGCAAGTACCGCGGCAATTGCCATGATTATCAAGCCGGGTGTACCCATGAAGACGCTTGCCCCGGTGGAAATGGGAGTTAAGCTCCCTGAAAATTGACCGTCCTTCATAACCCCCAACTGCTCCGCAGGAAGTAAACCCACCGTGACCGCAACTACCAGCGCATACAATATGGATACGATAACAAGAGACAACAGCATCCCCAGTGGGATATTCCTGCCAGGATCCTTTATTTCCTCGGCAAGACTTGCGATCTTTGTCAGTCCACCGTACGAGATGAATACCAAACCTGCCGTTGCTAAGAGTGAACCAAATCCATACGGTATGTAGGGAGCGTACCTGTGAACGTTCACGTTATGGAAGCCGAAGAAGATATAGACGACGAGTAGTCCGATCAACCCGAGAACCATAATATTTTGTAAGCGCCCCGCGTGTTTCACGCTGTAGAGGTTAATCATCATGAACAAAACGCAGAAACCGACAGCGACGAGTTTGAATTGAATTTCTGTCATGCCCGGGAAAAGAAGCATTGCGAAAGCACTCATACCAAGCAAAGCGAAAGCGCTTTTAAAGCTGAGCGAAAACCAGCTTGATAATCCTCCGAGGGTGCCAACTGCCGGACCGAAACTCCTGTCGATGAAGAAGTACATACCACCCGCTTTGGGCATCGCGGTAGTTAACTCTGATTTACTGAACACTGCCGGCACCACGAGAAGGCTGGCGATGATGTACGCCAGAACGACTGCGGGACCGGAATGCGCGAACGCAAGTCCCGGCAGGATGAACAACCCCGAGCTTATCATAGCCCCGGAAGCTACCGAGAATATATCCATCAAACCCAATTTGCGTTCTAATGCCATAATTAACCTCTGTATAGCAGATTTTCCGTATAATAAAATACAAAAAAAAATTCGTGTTTGCAAGTTTTATTAGGGGGGTATCGAAAACAAGTCGATACTATACTATTTCGTTTTCGACGAGCTTCTCCGCTATCTGGACAGCGTTCAGCGCCGCGCCCTTCATCAAATTATCAGCAACTACCCAGAGATTGAACGCATTTTCACGCGAAAAATCGTGCCGGATCCTGCCCACGAATACCTCTTCCCTATTCACCGCGTCGAGAGGTACCGGGTAATCCCTGCCGTCCTCATCCCAGAGGACTATGCCCGGGAACGACTTCAGCTTGCGCTTGATATCCTCGATACCGACCTCATCGTCAAATTCGATGTTCACCGACTCCGAATGCACGTACTGAACCGGTACCCTGACGACTGTGGCTGTAATCTTGAAATCCGGAATGCCGAGGATCTTCTGGGTTTCCTTTATCAGTTTGATCTCCTCGATACAATAGCCGTTTTCATCGAAGTCCCCGATCTGGGGAATGAGGTTGTCCATGATCTTTAGGTTGAACGGTCCGAGGTTATCGCCGCCCCGCCTCTGCTCCTGGAGGGCAAGGAGGGCGTATTTTCCCGCACCGGCTACCGACTGGTAGGTCGATACCACCACCCGCCGAACCGGGCACAATTCATTAAGAGCCGCCAGTACCATAACCAATTGAATGGTGGAGCAGTTCGGGTTCGCGATTATTTTGCTTTGATAGCTTTTGACAGCTTCGAAGTTTACTTCGGGGACGACCAGCGCTACGTTCGGGTCCATCCTGTAGGCGGAACTGTTATCGATGACCCAAATCCCCTTCTCGGCAAAAATCGGGCTGAAAACCTTGCTCGCTTTTGACCCGGCGGAAAACAAGGCGATGTCGGCGTCGAACGGGTAGTCCTCTTTTAATATGTTCACGGGAATGTTCTCGCCCCTGAACTTGACGAATTCCCCCTCTGATTTTAAAGAAGCGAAGAGAGACAGCTCGCTGACAGGGAAATTCCTGGTCTCCAGGCAGCTTATAAATTTCTCGCCAACCAGACCCGTGGCTCCTACTATTGCGACTTTGTATTCTTTCATGGTTTTTTTTTGCCCTGTATCCTTTTACGGTTTTTAGACGTAACATACTATATTTAATTAATATAGACGATTAATAATGAATGTCAATGGTTTTGTAGCTTGCCGGTGAAGACCGGGCAACCTCAAGGGTTGATTTGACGGTTGTATAGGGCAGATGGGCAACCGCTAGGGTTGATTTGACGGTTGTATTGGGCAGATGGGCAACCGCAAGGGTTGATTTGATGGTTGTATTGGGCAGATGGGCAACCGCAAGGGTTGATTTGATGGT
>JAFGQG010000090.1 GCA_016935765.1 bacterium | reverse complement strand
TTTATATAAAAAAGACTTGCTTAATTTAACAAAGCAAATAATTTATACAAATTCAAATCGCAGCCATTAATTCAGTAAGACTGAGGAGGTGAGATCGTTTATGAAAATAAAATCTATCTTTACAACCATTATTTTAATTCTAACAATAATTAATATTACTGCAGCCTGGGAGGTCAGACTGAAAGTCGATGGCGGAAGACCCCACGACCTTGCTTTCGGCGTTAAGGACGACGCAACTTATGACTTCGATAGGAAAATAGACAAGATCTCTCCACCGCCTCCTCCGGAAGGTTTCTACGCATTCTTCTACATTACTAATCCCGATAAACCTTTTCTGGAGAGACTCTGGGAGGATTATAGAGCGATAGAAGATAATATCAATTGGGAACTCTACCTGAAAAGACACGAAATTCCCGTCACAATAGAATGGGACCCTGAACAGGTTCTCGGAAAAATGCTCTATATCAACAACCAGACGAAAATGGAAGATCTGAAGGACGGGAAATATATCTGCCAACTGGGAGATTCGATAGTTACGTTTTCATATTTCAAGACCACAGCTATATTCAAGGAAGATATTGTACCAACCAAATTCTGTTTGAATCCGAATAATCCGAATCCATTCAACGAGACCACATCGATAAGCTTTTCAGTCGCCGAGAAAAGCGATGTTTCCCTGAGTGTTTACGATGTACTTGGGAAAGAGGTTAAAGCGCTTTATAATGGCGAGTTGACAAAGGGTGTTTATTCCATAAAATGGTTCGCGAGAGATGATAATGACGAGCCCCTTCCAAGCGGGATATATTTTTGCCGCCTTCAAGCTGGTGGAAGGGAGTTTTTACAAAAAATGATGCTATTAATGTAGTTTATTGTTGCGTGTGTATTCTTAATTTATAAATTACTGGGATTTATTAAAACGGAGCCTTAAATATATTGGAAGGAAATAGCGATGAAATATAGAGAAATTCCAAAGGAACTTGGACAAAAGGGAATGGAGGACGAAGTCCTGAAATTCTGGAAAGTAGAGAACATATTCCGGAAGAGTTTAGCTATTAAAAAGGATGCTCCGATTTTTATTTTTTATGAGGGTCCTCCAACAGCAAATGACAAGCCCGGAACCCACCATGTCTTCGCAAGAACACTGAAGGATATCGTATGCCGCTACAAGGCGATGCAGGGATACCTGGTCGACAGGAAAGCTGGATGGGATACTCATGGCTTGCCAGTTGAACTGGCGGTTGAAAAGGAACTCGGGTTGAACCATAAGAAGGAGATCGAGGAATATGGTATCGCCAAGTTCAACGCGAGATGCAAGGAAAGCGTGTTCAAATACAAAGAGGATTGGGAGAATATTACCGAATCCATCGGCTACTGGCTGGATATGGATAATCCTTATATTACCTGCGAAACTTATTATATTGAATCAGTTTGGTGGCTGTTGGCTCAGTTTTTTAATGCCGGTTTGATGTACAGGGATTACAAGATACTCCCATATTGCCCGAGATGCGGCACGGGATTATCGGACCACGAAGTAGCCCAGGGCTATCGCGACGTTGAGGATCCTTCTATCTTTGTGAGAATGAAAATAAAGGGTGAGAATGCCTATTTCCTCGTGTGGACAACTACCCCATGGACGCTGCTTTCCAACGTTGCCTTAGCTGTTAATCCAAACGAGAAGTATGTCAGGGTCAGGCACAAGGGCGACGAGTACATCATGCTCCGTTACAGGGTTGAAGCGGTTCTCGGTGAAGATTTTGAGATCATAGACCAGTTCATGGGAGACACGCTGGAAGGGATGGAGTACGAACCCCTATATAATTTCGTTGAGACCAAGGAGAAGAAGCACTACGTCATCCTATCTGATTTCGTGACTGTTGAGGACGGTACCGGAATTGTACATATCGCACCTGCTTTCGGAAAAGAGGATTTTGAGGAGGGGAAGAAGCACGATTTGCCTGTGGTGCAGTTGATAGATGAGGAGGGAAACGTCAAAGAGGAGGCGATCCCATTCGCCGGTATGGCTTTCAAGAAGGCTGATCCGGAGATACTAAAGGACCTCGAGGACAGGGGATTGCTTTTTAGGCTGGAGACTATAGTACACAGTTACCCACATTGTTGGCGATGTGACTCCCCGCTCATTAATTATGCGAGGGCGTCATGGTACATTCAGACCACGAATTACAAGGATAAATTAATTGAGAATAACCAGCACATAAAATGGTATCCTCCTCAAATTCGGGATGGCAGGTTCGGGGACTGGCTTGAGAATAATATCGATTGGGCTCTCTCCAGGGAGCGATTCTGGGGAACCCCGTTGAATATATGGGTGTGCGAGAATTGCGATCATAAGGTCGCCATCGACAGTATGAAGATGCTGCAGGAAATGTCGACGGATACAATTCCTGAAGATATCGACCTGCACCGTCCGTTTGTTGATGAAATCTCATTGAAGTGCCCGGAATGCGAAGGTAAAATGAGGAGGGTAAGTGAAATTATCGACTGCTGGTTCGACTCTGGAGCGATGCCTTACGCTCAATACCATTATCCTCATGAGGAGGAAGAGAATTTCGATAAACGTTTTCCCGCGGATTTCATCTGCGAAGGACTCGACCAGACCCGAGGCTGGTTTTATACACTTCTCGCGATTTCAACGTTCATTTCAGGTGAATCCTCATATAAAACCTGTATAGTAAATGGTTTGATACTGGATAAAGACGGTCAGAAGATGAGTAAATCAAAAGGAAACGTGGTAGATCCCGTTGAAATTATAAATCAATATGGAGCAGATCCGCTGAGATGGTACTTGATAACGGTCAATCAGCCGTGGCTTCCTATTCAGTTCGATCTGGACGGGTTAGAAGAAGTATCGAGGAAGTTTTTCGGGACACTGAAAAACCTGTATTCATTTTTCTCAATGTACGCGAACATCGATAATTTCAAACCAACCAAAGACCTGAGTGAACGCGAATTAAGTCATATAGATAAGTGGATACTGTCGAGGTTGAATTCACTCATTAAGGAAGTAACCGAGAATATGGATGATTACCAGATAACAAAAAGCGCTAGAGTGATCTCCGACTTCGTGATAGACGACCTTTCAAATTGGTATGTCAGGAGAAGCCGCCAGCGTTTCTGGCTTTCTGGGCTGGATGACGATAAGTACAACGCGTTCCATGTTCTCTGGAAGTGCCTCGTTGAAGTGATAAAGCTTATTGCACCTTATATTCCGATGACCGCCGAGTGGTATTGGAAAGCTTTACTTGAGAATTTCGAGAATAAATTCCCGGAAAGCGTGCACTTTACTGGATACCCAGAGACCGATAATGATATGATCGATGAGGACCTTGAGGAGGAGATGACACTGGCGATAGGTATCACAACGCTGATCAGAGCAGCGAGGAATAAAGCCAGGTTAAAAGTCAGGCAGCCTCTTGAGAAAGCGGTAATTGTCACTGATAGTAAGCAGTTCGGTGACGAAGTAATGGATATTATTAAGGATGAGATAAACATAAAAATCCTGCATTTTACTAATGATGTCAATCTGCTGAAGGAATTCAGGGCGGAACCAAATTTCAAGGAGATCGGTCCGAGGTTCGGAGCTGAAGCAAACACTGTTGCCGAATCGATAAAATCATTGGATAAAAATCAGATAGACCAAATAAAAGAGAAAGGAGAAATTGGATTAACACTGGATAATGGAAATGGAATTAAACTGAAGTTAAGCGATATCAAACTTGTTGCAGCATATAGCAATGATTATGAGGTTATCGAGGAAGAGAATCTTATCGTTGGAATTGATACACGACTGAGTGAAGAGTTAGTTATGGAGGGATTTGCCCGGGAGGTAGTGAACAAGGTTCAGAATTCCCGGAAAAACGCTGATTTCGAAGTAACAAACAGAATAGTACTGAACGTAGTTACAACCAGCAAAGTTGAACAAGCTATCAAGGAGTTCAAGGAATACATAACGGGAGAAACTCTCTCTATTGAGGTTATCTTTGGCAAACCAGAAAAATATGACTGGAATGAAGACTGGGATATTAATGGAGAACCAACAGGTTTGTATCTTAAGATAGTAGAAAGTGACGGCAATCAATAATTATTTCTTTTTAAGGAGGAAGACTGATGGGGAAGAAAGAGCTAGAAAAATACCAAGAACTTCTCATCAAGGAAAAAGAAAGGATTCTGGAGGATATTGAAGGGTTAGAAGAGAACAATAAATCTGGTTCCATTCAGGACAGGACTGGAGATATTTCGAGAATGTCCACGCATCCTGCGGACAGGGTGGCGGATTCCATGGAATTAGAACAATCATATAGTATAGCTACAATGGAAGGGGAGATTCTTTATCTAATAGATGAAGCTCTTTCCAGGATTAAAGTTGGTTCATTTGGCAAGTGTATGGTCTGTGGAAAGAAGATAGCTGAGAAGAGACTGGAAGCGATCCCTTACACAAAGTTATGCCTTGATTGTCAGCGGGATGCCGAGAGTGAAGAAGTATAAAGGGAGTGAAGATATAAAATTAAATGGAGCAGCAAGGTAAAAAAGACAGCAGGATCCCACCGCCTCCAAAAGCAAAGGGATGGGTTAGAAACCTGATAATCTGGTTATTCATACTTTTTGCGGTAATAGTTGTTGCAAGTCTTCTAAGGCAGGAAACGACCGAGCAGGAGATATCATATTCTCAGTTTATGGAGCTTGTTGAGCAAGGCAATGTGGAAAGTGTGGTCTTTGAAGAGAAGACAATAACCGGCAAGTTGACAAAATCTGTAAACCTGATGATCGATGGTCAGACAAAGGCTTTGGATAAATTCAAGGTTTTCATTCCTTTCGAGGATCCTGACCTTGTAAGCAACCTGGAGGAGAGAAATATCGGTATAAAGGCGAAGTCAGGCAACACCAGGTGGTTTGAGATATTGATAGGGGTTTTACCCTGGCTTCTGCTTGTTTTCCTGTGGTTTGCAATGATAAGGCAGATGAGAGGCGGGCAAAAGGGTATTTTCACATTTGGAAAAAGTAAGGCGAGGCGAATCACTCCTGATAGAACAAGGGTGACATTCGATGATGTAGCCGGTGCTGAAGAGGCGAAACAGGATTTGGAGGAGATAATCGGTTTTCTGAAAGCCCCTGAAAAATTTTCCAGGTTAGGGGGTAAAGTTCCAAAGGGAGTGATCCTTGTTGGTCCCCCGGGCACTGGAAAGACATTGTTAGCTCGTGCAGTAGCTGGAGAGGCAGAAGTGCCTTTCTTCAGCATGAGTGGATCGGATTTTGTTGAGATGTTTGTTGGTGTTGGCGCTTCCAGGGTCAGGGACCTGTTCATGGAGGGAAAGAAGAACAGCCCCTGTATTATCTTCATTGATGAGATAGATGCAGTAGGAAGGCAACGGGGTACGGGTTTAGGAGGCGGTCATGATGAAAGGGAACAGACGCTTAATCAATTGCTCTCTGAAATGGATGGTTTCGAGCCCAACGAGGGAGTGATCATTCTTGCTGCCACGAACAGGCCTGATGTTCTCGATCCCGCACTGTTGCGCCCGGGCAGGTTTGATAGAAGGATCATAATTCCTCGTCCGGATGTCAGGGGAAGAGAAGGCATTTTGAAAGTACACACGCGGAAGCTGCCTCTTGATGAAGAGGTTGATCTAAAGATATTAGCAAAGAGTACACCTGGTTTATCCGGCGCTGATCTGGCGAATATCGTGAATGAAGCGGCTTTGCTGGCTGCCCGTCGAAATGGTGAAAAGATCAGGATGAAGGATTTTGAAGAAGCAAAAGACAAGGTCATGATGGGTACTGAAAGAAGGAGTATGGTGATTTTGCCGGAAGAGAAAAAAATAACCGCCTATCACGAGTCAGGCCACGCACTGGTCAGTAAGCTGCTGCCCAAATCCGACCCGGTTCACAAAGTTACCATTATCCCGCGAGGCGTTGCGCTCGGTGTAACACATTATCTGCCGAAAGATGATAAACGCATCTACTCTAAATCTTACCTCGAGACAAAACTGGTGCATCTTCTCGGGGGAAGAGCCGCTGAACTTCTGGTCTTTAAGGATACTACAACAGGAGCAGGCAATGATATTAAAGATGCTACAGAACTCGCCCGGAAAATGATAACTCAATGGGGAATGAGCGAAAAGATCGGTCCACTTGATATTTCCGAAACTGAGGAAGAGGTTTTTCTCGGGAGGGAATTGGTTCGAGGAAGAAGGTTAAGTGAAAAAACAGCAACACTGATCGATGAAGAAGTGAAAAAAATCATTGATGATGCTCAAAACAGGGCATTGGACCTGATTCGAAATAATCTTGATAAACTGCATAGGTTAGCTGAAACCCTGCTTGAAAAGGAGATTTTGGACTCAGACCAGATTGATGAGATCCTTAATGACGACAAAGATAAGAATGAGGGGGTTGCTGCAGATGAGGGTAGTTAGAAAACACGATTCGCTACCTTTGATAATGGGAGTTTTAAATGTGACTCCTGATTCATTTTCTGACGGAGGGATTTACTACGACAAACAAAAAGCAGTGGACAGGGGTTTGGAAATGGCTGAACAGGGCGCAGATATTATTGACATTGGGGGAGAATCTACCAGACCGGGTTCCCAACCGGTTGAACTTGAAAAAGAACTCGAAAGGGTCGTACCGATAATTGAAAAACTAAGCAGCCGTGTATCTATCCCCATTTCAATCGATACTTACAAGAAGGAAGTTGCTGAGGAAGCTTTTAAAGCAGGCGCTTCTATCGTAAACGATATCAGCGGTCTGGCTTTTGACAAGGAGCTTGGTAGTTTTGTTACCGAGCGAAAATGTCCTGTCATCATCTCGCATATTCAGGGTACCCCACGCGATATGCAGAAGAATCCGCATTACAGCGATGTGATTGGTGAGGTCAAAGGCTATTTTGAGGAGAGGCTGCAGTACTGCGAAGAGATTGGGATAGATAAAGCGAACGTAATACTTGACCCGGGTATCGGTTTTGGGAAACGCCTTGAGGATAATATTCAACTTATATCGAATATCAAAAGCTTCAAAGCTCTCGGACAGAAATTGCTGGTGGGCGCTTCACGAAAATCCTTTATTGGAGCTATTTTGGATGAACCTGAACCGCGAAATAGGACAGCGGGTTCCCTGGCTACTTATTGTTGGTTAATGATGGAGGGCGTTGACATACTTAGAGTTCACGATGTAAAGGAAACTAAGGATTTTCTTAAAGTATTTTTGGCTTTAAAACAAGCTTATCAAAATCAATAAGTAACGCATTATTTTTCTGAGAACATGGAATTATTTAGAATCGGCTTTATTAACGTTACTCTCTTTGACCTGATTGACATCATTATAGTCGCAATTCTGTTTTACCAGTTGATCAGGATATTAAGGGGTACAAGGGCTTTACAGATGTTGATAGGGCTGGGTATCATACTTGTAATGACCTTTTTGGCAACCTGGTTGAAAATGGGCACTTTACATTGGCTCGTGGGTAAATTGGCAACTGCCTGGGTTATCGTTTTTTTGATAGTATTTCAACCTGAATTGCGGAATTGGTTAGCGAGGTTAGGCGCAAATCCCTTGTTCAGCCGGTTCCTGCCAATCAAGGAAACCGAGACTGTAAATAAAGTGGTGGATGCTGTTAAGTATTTGTCCAGCAGGAATATAGGCGGATTGGTCGTCATCGAGAGGGATATTGGTTTAGGGAGTTATATTCAGACCGGTACGGTATTGAACGCGGAATTGACCCCGGAACTGATAATGTCCCTATTTTACCCTAATTCACCTTTACATGATGGCGCAGTTATTATTCAGGGTGAGCGCATTGCGGCTGCCGGATGTACTTTGCCCCTGACTGAAAACCCGAAGTACGAAAAAACTTACGGGATGAGGCACAGGGCTGCAGTGGGTTTAACCGAGCATACAGACAGTATCGCGATCGTTGTATCAGAAGAGACCGGTCAGGTTTCGATTTCTATACAGGGATATTTGAGGAAGAATATGTCCACTTCCGCTCTTGAGAGACTGCTTCAACTTCTTCTTAAGCAGCACCCGAGAGAACAGGAAGGCTAATTTATTTCAAAACATCATGAGGGTTTAACGTGTTTATTGACAAAGCAAGAATAACAGTAGAAGCTGGAAAAGGGGGAAACGGTTGCGTTAGTTTTCATCATGAAAGGTCCAGGCCTAAGGGCGGTCCAGACGGGGGTGATGGTGGTCGAGGGGGAGACGTAATCTTCAAAGCCGATCCATCTCAACAGACTCTTCTTGATTTCCATTACCGGCATAAATTCAGAGCAGATAATGGGCAGCATGGAAAGGGTAACTGTAAAACGGGACGTGATGGCGCTTCGAAGATTGTAAATGTCCCTCGCGGCACATTAGTAAAGGACGCGGAGACCGGCAAGTTGATCTGTGATCTGGATACTGGTGAAATAGTCGTCGCGCGTGGAGGTAAAGGAGGACGGGGAAACGCACAATTCGCAACATCGAGAAACACAGCTCCTATCAAATCTGAAGATGGACAACCTGGGGAGATTAGAGAATTGCTGATGGAATTGAGAATCATAGCGGACGTTGGGCTGGTTGGTTTGCCGAATGCGGGTAAATCTACTTTTCTGGCGAGGGTCACCCACGCTAAACCTAAAATCGCTGCTTATCCATTCTCAACGATTTCACCGAACCTCGGAATCGTTTCATCATATATAGGTGAAAAGTTTATAATTGCCGATATCCCGGGACTTATCGAAGGAGCCCATGACGGAAAAGGACTTGGATTTGAGTTCCTGCGCCATATATCAAGAACCAAGATCCTGCTTTTTATCATAGACGTTTCGAAGGAAGATCCGGAAGAAGACTATAGAACACTTGCTAAAGAGATCAAACTTTACGATGAATCACTTGTTGATAAAAAAAGCATAATAGTGTTTAATAAGATTGATATCGTGCAGGACTACGAGGATAAAGGATTTAAAATTAAAGGTATCGACAATTTCTTTATCTCTGCGGTTACAGGCAAGGGAGTTGAAAATGTCATTAAAAAAATATGGGAGATACTATCGAGGTTAAGGTCTGATGAAGAGTGATGTTGAGAAAATAAAATGGTATCTCGCATTGGGAATAGTGAAGGGCATCGGTCCCGCAAGGTTCCGGCAATTGTTAAGTGCGTTTAAAACCCCTGAGAATGTGTTCGAGCAGTCAAGAACTAATTTGGAGCAGGTCCTTCTACCGGATATGATCGATGAAATACTCTCGTTTGATCCTGACAAAAGTGATTACATTAAGGCTCAAATCGAGTTGATGATAAAATACGAGGTGGACTTTGTAACCATAGATTCAGGAGAATATCCAAGGTTGCTGAGGGAGATCCCGACTGCGCCGCCCTTCTTTTTTGCTTCTGGGAAATTTGATAAAGTGGATGAAGTGGCAATCGCTCTGGTTGGCACCCGGAAACCTACATACTACGGCAAAGGGGTGGTAGAAAAGCTCTCGCGCGAGTTGTCGGAAAGAGGCGTTACCATTGTAAGTGGGTTTGCTAGCGGTGTTGATACCTTAGCCCATAAGAGCTGCCTGAAAAGCGGTGGAAGGACTATCGCTGTATTTGGATGCGGTCTGGATACAATTTACCCGTCCACGAATAAGGAATTGTATGATGAGATAAAGGAGAAGGGAGTGCTGGTATCCGAATATCCTATGGGGACCAAGCCGGACGCTGTTAATTTCCCCAAAAGGAACAGGATAATCAGCGGATTGTCGCTCGGTACGGTTGTGATAGAAGCAGGCGAAAGGAGTGGAGCGCTCATTACATCGTCGTATGCTCTACATCATAACAGGGAGGTCTTTGCGGTGCCCGGTCCTGTTAATTCTCCGAAGAGTTTCGGCACGAACAGACTCATACAGAAAGGCGCGAAGTTGGTTCGAAACGCTGAAGATATTCTCGAAGAATTCCCGTTCAATATTTTGCCTAAAACGTTGAGAAAACAGACACTTCAGCAGGTTCCCCTGCTTAACAAAACGGAAAAACAAGTATATGAAAGCCTTTCATTTACTCCAAAGCACATTGACAACATCGTTAAGGAAACGAAAATGGAGATGCCGCTGGCATTATCGACCTTGCTGACACTCGAGTTAAAGGGATTGATAAGACAGCTTCCGGGAAAAAGGTTTATAATGGTTTGATAATAAAAGTACTGTTTATTGCAAACCAACGTAGATAGCTAATAATTGTAGAATGAGTTATAAATTAGTAAAATTGTGGATGGCGGGATTTTTGAGACCAAGCCTTTAACTGTTTAACGTTTTAAATTGAAAGATCTATTACTATGCACGAGATGTCGATAGCTGAAAATATTATCAGGGTTGCTGAGGATAATATTCCTGATGGTGATTACGTAGTAACTGAGATAAAGTTGAAGATAGGGAAGTTATCGGGCGTTGTGCCTGAAGCGTTAAGTTTCTCATTTGAAATAATAACACAGAATACGCCGTTTGAAGAGACTGTACTGACTATAGAATCTATTCCCGCGGTGGGACATTGCGAGGATTGCGATAACGAGTTTGAAATCGATACGATATCATTTATATGCCCAAAGTGTGGCTCAACGAAAGTAAAGCTGGTATCAGGCAGAGAGATGCTTGTGAATTCGATTGAGATTGAGGAGATAGATGATTAGTAGCCGTATGGCTTTAGCCTGCGCATGTAAAGAACCGAGAAAATGTAATTCGTTGGTAGCCGCATGGCTTTAGCCTGCGCTTGTAAATGCTCGAGAGAATGGAAATTAGATGTAGCCGCATGGCTTTAGCCTGCGCATGTAAAGAACCGAGAAAATGTAATTCGTTGGTAGCCGCATGGCTTTAGCCTGCGCTTTGACTGTCAAAATAAAAAAAGGAGAAGAAAATGGAAGTAAAAGTCCTACAAAATATCTTGCAGGCAAATGATGCTTTTGCAGAGGAAAACAGAAGGTTTTTCAGGGAGAAGAGAATCCTGGTTTTGAACGTAATGGGTTCTCCCGGTTCAGGAAAGACTACATTAATAGAAAAAACCATAAGGATGCTGGAGGACCGTTATAACTTCGCGGTAATCGAAGGGGATGTCGCTTCAACGATAGACGCTGACAAGCTATCAAAGCTGGATATTCCGGTAGCGCAGATAAATACTGAGCCTTTTGGCGGCGCTTGCCACCTTGAAGCGAACTGGATAAGGCAGAGTACAGAATCGTTTGATCTGGACAAGATAGACATGATATTCATAGAGAACGTTGGAAACCTTGTTTGCCCGGCGGAGTTCGATACGGGCGCGCATAAGAATATTGTTATTCTTTCGATTCCTGAAGGGGAGGACAAGCCGGCAAAATATCCCCTGATGTTCCGGGTCTCCCATGCTATGGTAATAAGCAAACTGGATCTTATCGATGCTGTTGGTTGTGATATGGAGTTGTTACACGAAAATTTAAAAAAGGTGAATGATGGGATAATCAGGTTTAAAGTTTCTTCAAAGAGTGGAGAAGGCTTTGATGATTGGCTTAAATGGGTGCAGAACGAGATTGAAGGCATTAAAAAATAAAAGTAGCCGCATGGCTTCAGCCTGCGTTTGTAAAGAATCGGAAAAATGTAATTTGTTGGTAGCCGCATGGCTTCAGCCTGCGCTTGTAAATAATCGAAAAAGTTAAATTTAAAAAAAACAGAAAACGAAACCAATTTAAATTAAAAATAATTATTTTATGGTATTTAAAGTTCTGATTATTCTTTAAATCTGTGTAATTCGCGTTCCTTTTTTTTTAAACCTTTCCTAAATATTTGTTGTGTTTTGTCGGCGTATTTATATTTTAGAGTCTATATAACATCTATGAGAACGAAGAATATTTGAAGACAAGCGTACTAAAATTCTTTGGGGGTTTGATAGATCTGACACGGATGCTGTTCTTTGGACCATTCGTTGCTGCGGGTACTGCTGTCGGCGCTCTGTTAGGCGCAATGTCGGTGGGTGTTTTTCACTGGTGCATTTTTGTGAAATCGATAGTCGCATGCTTGCTGGGTTTCGGCGCGGGATTCGTATTGAACGATCTCGTGGACCGGAAGCGTGATGAGGTGATCTATACTCTCGAGAACCAGGATCCTGAGTACATCAACATTTTAAGGAGAGAAAGAATATTCACAAAAACCAGGCCACTGGCTGCAGGGATCGTGTCACCAGCTGCGGGACTTATATGGGCGCTGCTCCTGATCGCTGGTTCAGCAGCAATTATTTGGACGTTCCCGACACCGCAAAGATGGTGGCTGTTAGTGCTTCTTTTCTTTGGATGTATAGGTGAAGTAGTCTATTGCAAACTCAAAGCAATTCAAAACATTATTCCATTCGCAACAATCCAGGCAGCATTTACTCTCGCAAGTATAAGCTTAGCTGGATATATAGCTAATGCGCGTTTCGATATGGGAGCGGTGCTTATCTACCTCTGGCTCTTTTTCTGGGAATCAGGACATAACCAGTTGTACGACGTGGCGGATAAGCTGAACGATCTCAGGAGGGGGATCAATGTTCTTTCAACAAAATATGGCATAAGAGCGGTAGCGGTCTGGACACTGATAATTGGTATTGGGTGCAGCATTATTATAATAGCAAATGGTTTCTATCATCGTTTAAGTTACCCGTATTTTATTGGGGCTTGTATCGCAATAATATTGTACCTTGCCGGACCTTTATTATTATTAAGGAAGGGAACCTCGAAATCAGGTAAAATTGCGCAGAATATGGCTCTGGTCCATGTCGTTGTACTCTTGCTTGGCGTTGTCTTTGAAGCGCTAAAGAGATTTTAGATAGCCGCCATTGTGCAAATATTCTCTGGTGATTCTTTTGACCTTAGTATTCCTGTAAATAATATTCTTATAAATTAGCATGTTATACTATTAGCTTTATCTTAGTCAGGAATAACGAATAAATCGAACAGGCCTCAAAAAAGTGATTTCAAAACCGAAAAGATTTAATTAAAAAAAATAATTTTTTAATTGACAACTTTTTATTTTTATATACTTTGGCTAAACTCTAAATTTTATGGTAGCATGGTGCTGTCGGAATCGAAAATTTAAGAGTGCTGAAAGGTCAAAATGAAAGTCGAAAAGAGAAAGTTCAAGGGCGGATATAGATTCAAGAATTTCGACGGGCAAATTACGGATAAAATTGATGCCATAGATATTCCGGAAAGGGTTGTGATACCTCTCAAACAGGGTTTTGGGAACGAAGTTCCATTTATCTCTAAAATAGGTTATACTGTTCAAGCCGGTCAGATAATCGGGCGTGATGATACCTCTGTTTCGTCTCCCGTGCATGCTACAGCTAATGGAGTTGTTGAGAAGGTAGTTACTATCGAGGTATTCGGCTGCGAGGTGCAAGCGGTTGTCATTAAATCAAACGGCACAAAAACCTGGAGAGTGCTCGATGGCGCGACTGAAAACTGGGAGGAACTCCCTACCGATAAAATCGAGGAAATCTTGTACCTTTCCGGTGTTACTGCTCTCGACAAAGAAGGCATTCCGACAAAATTCAATAGCTCGGTCATAACACCCAGCGACGTTGAAAATATCATCGTACATGCTGTTGGTTCCGAAGTATTTAATCTATCACTTTCAGTTCTACTTGGCGGCGAAAGAGTTCACAATTTTGTGGAAGGGTTGAAGATACTGCATAAAGTTATGCCTAACGCCAAGGTTCACCTGGCTATTGGAAACAATGAAAAAGAATGGCTAACCACTTTTTCAAAGATTCTCGATGGTATTGATTGGCTCAGGCTGTATGCTTTGGAGCCTAAATATCCACAGGGATATGATGAAGTCCTGATTCCAACTATCCTTAAGCGTGAATTTCCACATGGATATTGTTCGGCAAACATCGGCGCGACAGTGCTAAGTGTGCAGGCAGTACTGCATGTTTACGATGCCGTGGTCGAAGGAAAGCCCTTGATTGAGCGGATTATTGGATTCGGCGGCGCGGGTTTTAAAGAGAACGTGCATGCGAAGGTCAGGATTGGAACCTCACTGGATTTCATTTTGAAAAACAGGATAAAAGACGACCTTGAAGTAAGGTATATTTTGAATAGCGCTTTGACCGGTGATACGATAACCAACCTCTCATACCCGTTAGACAAATCGTACCGGATGCTGCTCGCTTTGCATGAAGACAGGAAGAGATATTTCATACCATTCATGAACCCGGGTTTTAACAGGGATTCGTACTCGAGGACTTTCCTTTCTTACATCACTACCAAGCGCGCTGAGACCAACGTCCACGGGGAGGAAAGACCGCATGTTTCCTGCGGGTTCTGCGAGGAAGTTTGCCCGGTTAGGATAATTCCCCACTTGATTTATTCGCATGTGGAAAGAGGCTTTATAGAGGACAGACTGATAGATTTTGGCATATACAAATGTATCGATTGTAACCTTTGCAACTATGTTTGCGTGTCGAAGATACCTATCGCGCAATATATAAAGGAAGGCAAAGACAAATTGATCGAGGAGGGTTTAGAACCCCCGTTGCCGGATTATGATATGAAAGGTGTCGAGGAATATTTAAGTATTAGGGAAAAACCAGTTCAGGCGAAGGACGAGGAAGATGAAACCAGTTAGAAAATTGCTCGATTACATATACAGCATCAAGCTTCTCAAGCCGTTTCATCCGGTAATCGATGCGGTTGATGCAGCATTTTTCAGTCCTTCTGAACTCACGGAGGTCAAACCGCATATACTGGATAATATCGACCTCAAGAGGTACATGTTCGCGGTCATAATTGCGCTGATGCCATCGACTATCGCTGCTGTGGTTTTCTACGGCTGGTATGTTCTGGCTATGATAGTCGTCTCGTATGCTGCCGGTGGGATTGTTGAAGTGATCTTCGCCCTGATACGGAAGAAACACATTGAGGAAGGTTTTTTTGTTACTGGTATAATTTTCCCGCTGGTACTGCCGCCGACGACCCCTCTATGGATAGTTGCCGTCGGCGTTGCTTTCGGAGTTTTCTTCGGGAAGGAAGTATTTGGCGGTACCGGAAGGAATCCGTTCAATCCGGCATTAGTTGGAAGGCTGTTCATAACCATCGCATTCCCGACTATAATGACTACTTTCTGGAGGGTACCGTTCTCGGACGCTATTACTGCAGCAACTCCTTTGAGTATTTATAAAACCAGCCATACAATCACCCCTTACATTGACCTTCTTTTAGGGCAATGCGGGGGAAGCATGGGGGAGACTTTCAGAATTGGAATAATAGTGGGAGGGCTATTCCTTCTCTTCAGCAAGGTAGCGGATTGGAAGATCTCGATTTCCTATATAGGTTCTGTTTTTGTGTTCGCGTTGATCGGGAACGCACTATTTCCTATGAAGATAGCTCCGCCGGTCTTCCAGATATTGGCAGGCGGTTTACTGTACGGTGCATTTTTCATGGCGACTGACCCGGTCACATCGCCATTCACTAAGGCAGGTAAGTGGATCTTCGGCATAGCATGTGGGTTGCTTACAGTGCTTATCCGTAGCTTCTCAGGATACGTTGAGGGCGTTATGTTCAGCATCGTTATTATGAACGCGTTTACGCCAATTTTAGACCATCTTGTTTTATCGATAAAGTATAGACGGTGAAGAAATGTTAGCAAAGATTAAAATGGTAATATTCGTATTGATACTGGGGTCGATCCTGACCACAGCCCTGGTGCTGGTGAATAACTATACCGACCCCATTATAGCGAAGAATGCTGTCCTTAAAGTGAAGAGAAGTGTCCTGCTTGCTTTTGAGATACCCTATTCTGAGGAAAATGTTGAACAGGTTTTCGATGAGAACATAACTTCTGTGGAGAAAGGCGGTAAGGAATTTTTTATTAATACTGCCGGTGAAGTATGTTTTGAGTTCTCCGGATCCGGCGTGTGGGGTCCGATAGAAGGAGTAGCCGCATTGAATCCTGACCTCGAAACCATTAAGGGGATCACGATAGTTCAGCAGGAGGAAACCCCTGGCTTGGGCAGCAGGATAGGTGACAAGGATTACCTGGACACGTTCAAGGGCAAGAAGATAATTCCGGATTTTAAGATACTGCCGCCGGGCAAAGCAAGCGCTGAAAACGAAGTAGATGGAATTACCGGCGCAACGCTAAGCTGCAACGCTTTCTCCGCTATATTGAACAACCAGTTCAGCAAATTTGTACCACTTTATAAAGGGAGCGAGTGATGTTGTTGAAGAAGATATTTGGCTCAAAAGGGAATAAGACCATCAAGAATGCCCTGTGGTACAACCACCCGATATTTTCGATGTGCCTGGGTATTTGCTCCGCGTTGGCGATCACGAACAAAGTGGATAACGCGATAGCTATGGGAGCGGGTGTTTCCTTTGTACTGATAGCGACTTCCATCATTATCTCACCTTTAAGAAAGTTAATACCGCAAAGGGTGAGAATTATCAGTTACATGATCACTATTTCTTCGTTCGTGATAATAGTGGATATGTTTTTAAAAGCGTTCTTTCCGGTTATCAGTGTCAAGCTTGGTCCCTATGTAGGATTGATCATAACGAACTGTATAATAATGGGTAGAGCGGAAGCGTTTTACTCGCAGAACAAAACCGGTTTATCGATCCTGGATGCAGTCTCGAACGGTATAAGTTTTACCGTTACATTAATAGTAGTTGCAGTGATCCGGGAGATCCTGGGTTTCGGTACTTTACTTGGGTATAAAGTAACCCCTGGCGGATGGGAGAATTGGGTGATAATGGCAATGGCGCCGGGAGCTTTCTTTGTTTACGGAGTTTTAATATGGATATATGGAGAGATAACGAGTAGATAAACGAGGAGCATGACTAATGGGATACTTATTAATGATATTTCTTGCAGCGATCCTGACTCATAATATCGCGCTGACTTACCTTCTTGGTATGTGCCCCTTCGTTGCGCTTGCCCGTAATCTGAAAACCGCTTTTGGTATGTCGATCGCTGTTATATTTGTGGTTACTCTCACCGCTGCCATCAACTGGCCGATTTATCACCTGATATTACTGCCAACCGGCAGCGAATTGATATATTACATTGTGTTTATTGTAGTGATCGCAGCGTCGGTCCAATTTGTGGAAATGGTGATGGAAAGATTTTTCCCGCCGCTTCAAGCCGCGTTCGGTATATTTTTGCCGTTGATCACCGTTAACTGTGTGGTACTCGCAGTTTCGCTGTTCCTCGTATTAAGGGAATACACATATATTCAGAGCCTTGTTTTCGCGATTGGTTCTGCCATTGGATGGATGATAGCCATAGTAGTAGTTGCTGCTATAAACGAAAAATTGAATTTGGTGGGTGATGTTCCCAAGGGACTGAAAGGTCCTGGTATTATTTTCATAATTGCGGGTATTCTTGCCCTTGCATTTATGGGATTCGGAGGCATGGTTGCCATTAAATAAAAGTAGCGGAGGACCTGAATGAATTTTGCACCTATAATAATAATGAATGTGATCCTTCTGGTGATCACTATTCTGCTGTCTATTGCGGATAAATTCCTGGTTACTTATGGCAAGTGCAAGATCACGGTTACCCAGGAGGATGAACACAAGGAGTTTGTTGTTGAAGGTGGAAACTATCTGCATTCTGAGTTGATCAGTCATGGCTATCATATACAGGCTTCTTGCGGCGGTAAGGCTACATGTGGGTACTGCAAGGTGATGGTAAAAAGTGGTGGCGGCTCAATGCTTCCTACTGAGGAAGTATTCATGAGCAAGGAGGAGAAAAAAGCGGGAACCCGTCTTTCATGCCAGGTAAAGGTGAAGGAAGATATTGAGATACAGATCCCGGATTTCTTTTCTACGGTCAGAAATATTGTAAAGAACCAGATGTACGATCCGAAGGTTGACTGGCAATTCATTACGGATGTTCAGGGGGAAAGCCTACCAGCATTAAAGAAAATCAAGGTCGAACAGAATCAGCAGGATACGGTTCTTGATATAATAAATCAATACAGGGATTTGGAAGGTCCTTTGGTTCCTGTATTGCAAAAAGTGAACGACACTTTTAATTATCTTCCTGAGAATCTCTTACATTATATTGCTGAAGAATTGGACATTCCCAAAAGCCATGTTTATAGGATTGCTACTTTCTATAATGCATTCAGCTTAAAACCAAAGGGTAAATATAAGATTGCAATTTGTATGGGTACCGCCTGTCACGTTAAAGGCGCGGCGGGATTGATGGAGACTTTCGAGAATGAACTCAGTATAAATGAGGGCGAAACAACTGAAGATCTCTTGTTTTCGCTTGAGGGTGTCAGATGTATTGGTTGTTGTGGTCTTGCTCCGGTTCTCCTTGTTAATGAAGACGTTCATGGATTAGTAACTAAGGATCGTGTTCCCCAAATAATTGAAATGTATAGGAAAAAGGAAATTTAGAAATATGGCAAAACTTAGTATACATGACCTGGACAGGATCAGTGAACGAGTCAAGAGAACAACCCTTTTAAGGGAAGGTGCTGGAAGAGCAAAAATAACTGTGCACATGGGAACTTGTGGAATTGCGGCAGGCGCAAGGAAAATAATGAACACTCTCATGGACGAAATTGCCGAAAGAAATATTACTGATGTTATCTTAACAAGTTCAGGATGCGCAGGTTTGTGCAGCAGAGAACCCATGGCTACGGTAGAAATAAAGGGAGAAGCTCCTGTTAAGTACGTGGATTTAACTACAGATAAGATCAAAAGGATATTCGAAGAACATGTGCTTGGAGGAAAGATTGTTGAGGAATATGCTTTAGCGCGTGGAAGTGAGAGAATGTCCTGATTTATTATGTGCTGTTTCACCCGAATGCCTATCCCATGAAGGGTCTATTAAGATTGGATATCTTTTATGAACAAAAAAGCCGTAAGGATTATAAATAGTAACAAATAGAATTTTAACTATTAAATGGTAGAATAATTATGAACGACCAAGTACAAGAACAGAATAAATATAGGCTTCATTGTATGTTATGTGCTGGAACTGCTTGTGTATCTATGAAGTCTTTAAGATTAAAAGAAGTGTTGGAAGAAGAGTTAAAGAAGCACGATCTAGATAAAGAAGTAGCAGTAGTATTAACAGGTTGTAATGGGTTTTGTGCGGTTGGTCCTATAATGACAGTTATGCCGGATGGGATTTTCTATCACAGCCTTACAGAGGAGATAATTCCTCACCTGGTTGAAGAGCATTTTCTTAAGGGACGTCCAGTTAAGAAACTTATGTTCACTCCCCCTGAGGAAGAGGAAGTTGTTCCTAAGATGAGTGATATCGATTTTTTCTCACGCCAGACATTAGTAGCTCTCAGGAACAGGGGATTAATTGACCCTGAACAGATTGACGAATATATTGCTCGGGATGGATACAAGGCTCTTGCCAAAGCGCTATCCGAGATGACACCTGAAGATATAATAGAAGAGATAAAGAAATCTGGGCTTCGAGGTCGTGGCGGCGGCGGATTTCCTACGGGTCGGAAATGGGAGTTTTGCAAAAACGCGCCTGGCGACGTAAAATATATCATCTGCAACTGCGATGAAGGAGACCCTGGCGCTTACATGGATAGGAGTATTGTAGAGGCTGATCCGCACGCTGTATTAGAAGGTATGGCTATCGGCGCAAGGGCTATCGGCGCTAATGAAGCCTACGTTTATATAAGAGCAGAATACCCCCTTGCTATGAAAAGGTTGATGCTTGCTATCGAAAGTGCAAAGGAATACGGACTCCTGGGAGACAATATATTCGGTACTGATTTTTGCTTTGACGTGAATATCTGCCATGGGGCGGGAGCTTTTGTTTGCGGTGAAGAGACATCGTTGATAGCTTCAATCGAGGGAAGACCTCCGGAGCCAAGACAGAGACCGCCGTTCCCGGCTCAATCAGGTCTGTGGGGCAAACCAACCAACATCAATAATGTTGAAACCTGGGCTAATGTCCCAAGTATAATCAACAGGGGAGCTGACTGGTTTGCTGGCATGGGAACCGAGACAAGCAAGGGGACAAAGGTGTTCTCGCTGGTAGGAAAGATAGCGAATACTGGGCTGATCGAAGTGCCAATGGGAATTACTCTCCGTGAAATCATCTTTGAGATCGGTGGAGGCATTCCGAACGGGAAGAAGTTCAAAGCTGTTCAAACCGGCGGTCCTTCCGGAGGGTGTATACCTGCAAGCTTGCTCGATCTTCCCATCGATTATGAGTCGTTAAATGAAGTTGGTTCGATGATGGGCTCTGGCGGAATGATCGTTATGGATGAAGATACCTGCATGGTTGATGTGGCAAAATACTTCATCGATTTCTGTGTGGACGAATCATGCGGAAAGTGTTCGACTTGCCGTGACGGTTCTAAGGTGCTTCTAGATATACTTGAAAGGATCTGTCATGGAGAGGGGAAGGAAGAAGACCTGGATCTCCTGGAAGAACTTTCAGCAGCGATTAAGGATGGTTCAATGTGCGGTTTGGGACAAACGCTCCCAAACCCGGTTTTGAGCACAATGAAATACTTCAAAGATGAATACTTAGCGCATATCAGAGACAAAAAGTGTCCTGCTGGAGTTTGTAAAGCACTCATTCAATATTGTATCGACCCCGAAAAGTGTACGGGCTGCACGTTGTGTATGAGGCGTTGTCCTAGTAGCGCTATCGTTGGAGAAAAGAAGCAACCCCACAAGATATTGCTTGATAAATGCACTAAGTGCGGTATCTGCCGTGATGTTTGCAAATTTGATTGTATAATTGTGGAATAAAATTCTATAACCTATTTATTAGGGAGTGATAAGCTAATTATGAAATTATCGGAAGTAATAAAGATACTGAATGCTGATGTTCTATATGGAGAGGACCATTTGAATGACGAGATTGAAATAGGTTGCGCTTCTGATCTGTTGAGTGACGTTCTGGCTTTTGCCAAAACGGGGAATTTGCTATTAACAGGTTTAGTGAATCCTCAGGTGATAAGAACGGCAGAAATGGTTGACATAGTCGCCGTGTGTTTTGTACGGGGGAAAATGCCTCCGGAAGCTACGCTAAAGATGGCAAAGGAAAAAGATATCCCTATTCTTTATACTCAGTATACCATGTATAAATCCTGCGGTTTACTTTATGAAAAAGGCTTACCTGCCTAATTTATTACTCAAAAGGTAATACAATTGGAAAAGGACAAAAAAGTCACAAAAATTCAGGAATTTATTTATGAACTGAAAGTTAACCAGGTGATGGCGAAAAATATCGTTGTCGTTGACAAGGATATGAGTTTAAAGGATATCAGGACTCTTCTGAGGGATCAACGAATATCGGGTTTACCAGTAATAGATGATGGAAAATTGATCGGTTTGGTGTCGCTTGAAGATTTTATACAATGTCTCGCTTCCGGAAAGAAAAACTGCACAGTACCCGAGATGATGACTAAAAAAGTAGTTACAGTCTTTTCAGATTCGCCTTTGGTAGAAGCTCTGAAGAAGTTTGATAGATTCGGGTATGGGCGTTTCCCGGTAATTAACAGGGAGACAAACGAGGTTGTCGGTATGATTACAAAAGGAGACATAGTGAGAGGCTTGTTAAAGAAGCTTGAGATAGACTATCTTGAAGAGGAGATTCACACTTATAGAGCAAGCCATATTTTCGAAGATATGACAGCACAGGATTTTATGTTAAGGTTTCATTACAGCATCAAGGGTAAGGATTTTAAGCATGCAGGTGAATGCGCTAGCGATATAAAAAAAACCTTGAAACGTCTGGGTGTTCAACCTCAGATTGTAAGAAGAGTAGCAATTGCAACCTATGAGGCAGAGATGAACATTATTATTTACGCTGACAAAGGGGAGATCATTGCAGAAGTTGAGAGAGATAGGTTAATAATAACGGCGAAAGATGAGGGTCCGGGCATTGAAGATATCGAAAAAGCTATGCAGCCAGGGTTTTCAACTGCCTCCCACTGGGTCAGGGAATTTGGATTCGGAGCAGGCATGGGTTTACCCAATATCAAAAACTGCTCAGACGGTATGAATGTAAAATCAGTAGTAGGTGAAGGTACTGTTGTAGAATTCTGTTTCAAGTTTAATTCTAAACATATTGAGGGAAAAGATAAAGATGAATGTATTTGAATTAGTAGAAAAACTAAACTTTGAAATTAAAGCAGGTAAGGAGAACCTGAATAATGAGATAACCGGTGGTTATGCAAGTGATCTTTTAAGCGACGTCCTTGCGAACAGCGGAGAAGGAAACCTTTGGATCACCCTTCAGATTCACCAGAATATAGTTGCCATTGCTGAATTGAGGAATTTAGCCGGTATAGTAATTATTAATAACAGACAGCCTGATGAAGATACAATTGAGAAAGCTGATAGACTTGGGATTCCATTGTTAGTAAGTGGATTGCCAGCGTTCGAACTTATCGGGAGGCTTTATTCAATGGGTATCTCAGGCAAGGTTAAAGATGTTCAAGGAGATTAGAGCAGATTTGCACATACATAGTTGCCTGTCTCCATGTGGCGAGATTGAAATGTTTCCATCAGCTATAGTGAAACAGGCTAAAATAAAAGGTCTTGATATGATTGGAATTACTGACCATAATGCTAGCGAGAACGTTCAAGCAGCGAAAAAAGTGGGAATACAAGAAGGCGTAACAGTCTTAGGTGGAATAGAAATAACCTCTAGCGAAGAGGTGCATATTTTGGGATTTTTCGAGAACGATGACAACCTGAAAGAAACTCAAAGTGTTGTATATGAAAACCTTTCAGGCGAGAACGATGACGAGGTTTTTGGATACCAATTGATCGTTGATGAGAATGACAATATCCTTGAAAAGAACGATAAGTTATTGATCGGCGCAACTACTCTGTCAGTTAGCGAGATCGTGAACCTGATACATGATAATGATGGACTTGCTATAGCTTCACATATAGACCGGGAAGCTTTTAGTATCATTGGTCAGCTTGGTTTTATTCCGCCAGACCTGCCACTCGATGCGCTTGGATTATCACCTTATTACGCCAGGAATAGGAGCATCGATTATAAAGGTTTTGACATACCGCTGGTATATTTTTCCGATGCTCATTTTCTGTCGGATATAGGTAAGATACATACCACTTTTTATATGAAAGAAGCAACCTTTGATGAACTGAAATTGACCCTGCAAGGGTATGAAGGCAGGAAGATAATGCAAAGGCAAGTGGACCAGTAGGATTTAAGTATGGAGTCTAGAAAAGTAATAACATTTAAGCCATAGTAATAAGAATAATGTATGGAGGACTTATCTCTACATATTCTCGATATAGCAGAGAATGCGATACGAGCGAAAGCAAATTTGATAATAATCGAGATCGAGGAGAATGATGAACTTGTTCTCAGGATCAAAGATAATGGTGAAGGAATGGATGCAGAGACTTTAAAAATGGTTACTGATCCTTTTTATACAACAAAGGAAGGAAAGAAGGCTGGGCTTGGAGTATCTTTGATCAGCATGGCAGCCGAACAAGCTGGAGGTACCTTTCAAATAGAGTCTGAACCAGGTGTCGGAACTGAACTGATCGCAACATTTAAAACCGATCACCCTGATATTAAACCTATGGGAGATATTTTGTCAACTCTTGAAGCTTTAGTTATAGCTAATCCATCGATAAGATTTATATTTCATTATAAAAAGGGAGAGGAAATTTATTCTTTTGACTCACGAGAATAATAAATAATTTAGAATTTGAAAGACTTTGGTAAGAAATAGAATAAAAAAAATAAGGAGATAAAAGATGGTTAAATTTACGTTGAATGATAGAGACTACGAGGTAGAAGACGGTAAAACTATTTTGGAAGTCGCTTTAGAAAATGGTGTCAAGATCCCAACTCTTTGTTATCATAAGGACTTAACTTCCTATGGTGCTTGTCGTCTTTGCATGGTCGAGATCATTGATGGCGCAAGACCGGGGCTTCAAGCTTCATGCACTTATAAAGTCTCAGATGGCTTGGTTGTGAAAACAGATACGGAAAGGGTGAAGAAAACACGGGATATAGTGTTCGAACTATTGTTGGCAAGGTGTCCGGATTCCGAGAAATTGACCAAATTAGCTGAAGAATACGGGATTACGAAAAGCCGAATTGAATGGAAAGACAAGGGAAAATGTATTTTATGTGGATTATGTGTACGTGCCTGCGCGGAAGTGTCTCAAAGAAACGCCATTAATTTCGCGTTCAGGGGAATTGAGAGGCAAGTCAACACACCTTTTAAAAGAATATCCCAGATATGTATAGGATGTGGAGCTTGCGCTTATGTTTGCCCAACAGGCGCTATCGAGATAGAAGAAGCTGATTGATCATTAGTGGAAAAAAGTTATCAATAAAACCTTCTAATTTTGATGGTGTTTGAATGCCAGCTAAATTGAAAATTTGGGTTAAAGCTCTTCGAGCTCCTTTTACTGCAGCTACTGTCATCTCCGCTGTTTTAGGTGGAATTATCGCATGGTATATGACAGGGAACCTCCACTGGGGACATTATTTATTATCCTGTGTCGGCATTTTTTTTGCCAACCTGGGGGTGAATCTCGGTAATGATTACTTTGACCATACTTCGAAACTGGATGATATCAATAAAACACCAACGCCGTTTTCAGGTGGCTCGAGAGTAATCCAGGAAAAACTGCTGAAGCCAAGATCGATATTGATAGGAGCTTTGCTTTCATTCTTTATTGCCCTCCTGATCGGTGTATATCTGAATTTCCAGGTCAAAGGAAACGTTGTGTTAATTATCGGTGTCGCCGGGCTATTTATGGGATACTTTTACACCGCCCCTCCCTTTAGATTTGGTTATACTCCGATCGGCGAATTCGTTACCGGTTTAAATGTGGGTCCTCTTATTATCTATGGTTCATACTATGTACAGGCTCAAAATCTGTCATGGATACCATTGCTCATGTCAATACCAGGCTTCATTTCAGGAGCGCTCATACTCTATATAAATGAGTTTCAGGACTATGAGGCTGATAAGGCAATTGGTAAAAAGAACATGATAGTCTTGCTTGGGAAAAAACGAGCAGCAAGATACTTGCCTTTTATTTTAGCCTTTATCTTTTTGTGGATTATCGTCGGTACTATCCTGGGGCTTTATCCCTACTTTTCATTGATCACCCTGCTTACGCTTCCTCTTGCTATTAAAGCAGCAATGGTCGCTAGAAAAAATTATGATAAGATCGAGGAGCTTCTCCCCGCAAATGCTTCAGTAATAGGACTGCACGTTGGTTTTTCAATTCTATTAGCGGTTGGTTTCATACTGGGGAAATTAATTTAATCATTATAAGTGATTTTATTTTTTTTCGTTTGACATTGCCTATTTTTTTTCTAAATTCATTGACAACGTTATTTGAAGAACAATAAGGATTCAAAAGACTGAAAGGAATTTTATTTGGGGAAGAATGTATTGACACTTGATGAAATTTATGAGCCCATTTCATTGGAACTTGATCAAGTTGAACTTGAGTTGGACGATAGGCTTAAGGTAGTATCAAAGTACAAGGATATAATGGACAAGATCCTGAAGTACTTTTTCGAGGTGAAGGGAAAGAAATTGAGACCCGCTTTGACTATCCTTGCCTCGCGTTCCCTGGAACCTACGGAAAAATTGGATATTGACATGGTTAATAAACTGGGGATCTCTGTGGAATTGATACATAACGCTTCTCTCATTCACGATGACATTATCGATGATTCTGAATACAGAAGGGACCAGCTTACTTTGAACAAGAAATTCAGTAATCGCATAGGTGTGCTAACTGGTGATATTTTATATACTTACGCCCTTTCTTTATTTGCTAATCGCGTCGGTGTAGAGATACTTGAAATCCTATTTAAATGTGTAGAAAAAATGTGTAAAGCAGAGATCCGTAAACTTACTAAATCTATAAACACTTTAGATGAGTACCTTGAACATATAGAGAATAAAACGGCTTTCTTTATGGCTATATGCTGCCAGGGGGGAGCAATGATAGCAAACGGTTCTGAAAGCCAGATCAAAGCGCTTGCTGATTTCGGATTGAATTTCGGAATTGCCTACCAATTGATTGACGATTATATGGACGACGATCATCCGGTTAAAATAGAATGTGACATTCCTAAAAAAGCTGAGGACTATATCATAAAAGCTAAGACAAGCATTGGACCGATTGAGGATTCGGTTTATAAACAAAGCCTGATTCAGCTTGCAGATTATATTTTAAGCCGAAACCATCTTGGTACTCATATTGATGAGTTCACAACTTCAATCTCTTGATTTGTACAATGGTACTTCACCAGGTTATTCATTCTTTTTTTAAAATTGGAATTAGGGCAGTTACAAAACCAGGTATTAAAGGGAAAACTTTAATCATTTTACTGCTTTTATTTTCGGTATCCTGTCAGATAGGGTCAAGAGACCCCATTCATGAAGAAACACGCTTTGTTATGGATACATATTGTACTATCAAAGCGGTAGGTTCCGTAGAAACAGTTAAAAAAGCTGTCGAAATCGCGTTCGAACGTATAGAGGATATTGATTCGGTTTTCGATGTTTATAGCGCGGGAAGCCCTTTATCTAAATTCAATAATGAAAAGGTGGAATTATCAAACCCGGAAATTATCAGTGTACTCAAAGCAGCCCAGGAAGTCAGCCGTAAAAGTAAAGGTTCATTTGACGTTACTGTATTACCGCTTATTAAGTTATGGGGTTTCCATAGTGATTCGTTCAATGTACCTGATAGTCATACGATCGTTCATTATCTTGAACTTGTTGATTATAGGGGTCTTAAGGTTGAAGATAGCCTGGTGACAAAGGAGTCTGGGGAAATTGCTATCGACCTGGGCGGTATTGCGAAGGGTTACGCGATCAGTGAAGCGGTTAAAGCGTTGAAAGCGAATGGTATTGAATCAGCTCTTATAGATGCAGGTGGAGATATATACGCACTCGGAGAAATTGATAACAGATTTTGGAAAATAGGTGTTCAGAATCCTCGAGGGGATGATCTTATAGAAATCTTGAACATCAAGAATGCCGCGGTCGTAACATCGGGGGATTATGAGAGGTTTTTCGAAGTAGATGGCGTCAGGTATCACCATATTCTCGATCCCAGGACCGGGTATCCATCAAGATCTTTGATAAGTGTTACAGTCCTGATGAAGGATCCAATACTCGCTGATGCCTGGTCAACAGCTCTCTTCGTGATGGGTCCGGATGAAGGCATGGAAATAGTAGAAAGCACTTCCGACATGGAAGCAATAATGATTACACCGGATTTAAAATTGCTATATTCGTCAGGAATTAAAGAAAATTTGACATTTGAACGGTGAAATACTAATATTATATTATGACAATGAGTATCTTAAATCAAAGCATAGGAGGTTATTAATGAAAACGTGTCTTATTATTCTAATAACTATGAGCATTGTGTTTACTGCAGATATTATAAATGCAAAACCAAAGGAATTCATGTCGGAGGAAGATGCACTGAGGATGGTTTTTTCAGATACTACTATTTCAGTTGAGAAAGTTGAATTCAATCCTTCGAAGGAACAAATGACCAGAATCGAGGAACTGGCAAATGTCGTACTGGATGAAGGGTGGGACAGTAAACACAACGTTTACATTGGGAAAAAGAACGGCAAAGTTGTGAGATATGCAGTGGTTGGTAACTGTAAATTTAAGCGGCAGCCCATTAAGTATATGCTTGGTGTGGAACCTGACGGAACGGTTTTCAATCTTTTTGTATTGTCGTACACTAATCCGGAATACGAAGATGTTATTGCAGAAAGGGATTTCCTGGACCAGTTCAAGGGTAAGAACCTGGCGGGTGGTGAACTTACTCTCGATGATGGCATCGATGGAGTCACACATGCTACCGTTTCTTCAGGGGCATTGGTCAGAGGCTCGAGAAAAGCTTTGGCAGTACTTAATGTTCTTTATGGAGTTGGCGCGAAGCCTTAAAAAAACTCCTTTTGAAAAATAAGCGGAGTATTTCAATAGAATCAGGCAATTCAGGTAGCCTCAAGAATCAAATTTCCTATTAAGATTTTACTCCTTTAAAATTAAGAGAGGTAACTGGTTTGTTTGAAAACATTTATTCTATTTGAAATAATGATTAATAAAACTATATTGAACACATTTCTAACTTCTATTACAATTTTTTTATTTGTTGTTCCTATCTATAGCCAAACACATTTCCGGTTTCGCGACTATAATATCCCTCCCGATTTCGATGGTAATAACTGCATGGTTACAATGGACTTAACAGGCAACGGTTTTCCTGATATTATTACCTCCAATTACGATACGCCGATGCGGGTTTATATAAACAGTGGCGCGGACCTGAATTCTGACGGTGGTATGGAATTCAGCTTCGAAGATGAGAGACTGGGAAGTGAGATATCCAATGTCCAGGGAATCGAAATATTCGATGCGAATGGGGATTCTCTGCAGGATTTGTTTCTCGCCAAACGCTGGGGATATGGAGTCGGCGGCATGGAAAACATGGTTCTGGTGCAGCAGCCTGGCGGTACATTCATTGAGAATCCGAGCGCTGTTCCGTTGTACCTCGACCGCAGTAACTCGGTTGTTTCAATCGATCTGAATGGTGATGACCTCAACGATCTGATAGTTGCGAACGGTTCCTACTATGCTGGTGATATAAGAAAAGACCGTAGTTATGTTTTGATAAATTCAGGTAGAAAAAACGCCGATAGCCTGTGGGTATTCTTCAATCCGCTGGATAGTGTATCTCTATCTGATAGCGTCTGGTCGGATTCAATGTGTACTCAACAGGCAATCGTTGCGGATTGTGATGACAATGGATATTTGGACATTCTGTTCATAAACCGTATGGAAGCGTGCAAGCTTTTTATGAACCGCTGCAGTTCTCCTGGAAATATTCCTCGGTTCGAAGAGGCAGAGCCATCTGCATTACCCGACACCCTACTCCGAAATTATGACTATTATTGCGGTGACCATGCTGACGTGGACCTCGATGGCGACCAGGATATCCTGGTATCTACCTACGACAACAAACCGATGCTTTTCAATAATGATGGCACCGGTCATTTCATACAGAATCCGTTTCCCACATTCCCTCACTGGGGATTTCGAAGGAAGGTCATCTTCGAGGATTTTAACGGGGACTTACTCCCGGATGTCATTATCGCTGACCAGATCGTCAGGTATTTTCAAAATAATCCTGATGACATCGGCAGTTTTATCGACTGTTCAAATACTCATTTCCCGAATAATAACATGGAGAATCAGATCACTGTTTACACCATGACCACTCTCGATGCTGATATGGATGGTGACCCGGATGTCTTTACCGGCAATGCGTGGGAACAAAATCGCCTTTATTCGAATAATCGGCACGGTGAGTTCAGCAATGTTACGTTTTCGGGTTATCCTGCAGACGCTTCCGATGACTACCAGGTTTATCCTTATGACATCGATGGTGATGACGACCTCGATATTTTTTATGGTGGTCGCGATGATTCCCTCCACTTCTACGAGAATCTTGGCGGGATCTTCGTTAAAGCTTCGCATCGGATTGTCAACCAGGGCTGGGCGACAGCAGGTTCAGGGGATACCGAAGTGCGGGTTCGAAGCTGGGCGTTCGCTGACCTGAGCAATGACGGTCTCGTGGATTTTGTGCTCGGTGGCTCAGATCCCGAAAACCTGGTTATTAACAATCATATACATGTAAATCGCGGGGATGGAACTTACGCGGACAGCACAAGGTTGAATATACCATGGTTGATCGATATTGCAGCAAAGGATATTTTTCTGTTGAACGCGAACGGAGATGACCGCCCGGACATTTTCATTGCGGGAGTGGAGGCAAACAGGAAGGACGCGCTTTATTTGAACCACGGGGATACCGATGGCGATGGCGTGGATAATTTCGTTAATATCCCGGGAGCTATACCGAATAGCTGCATTGGTATCAGCGGCTATTCCGATTTTGCTGACATAAATGGCGATTCACTCGACGATATCATAATCGCGAAGGTGGATTCGTTCGTACTAGATTTTACGTTGGGCTGGCGGAACATACTTCTACTTTCGAATGGGGACAGTACCTATTTCGATGCTACTGATTCGCTATTCCCTGAAAGCGCTATAAGGAATGCGATTACTATGGCAGCGCGGTTCGGGGATGTGAACGGTGACGGCTACCAGGATATTTTGTTCGTTAATGGTTTCGCGACTGATGATCCACCCGCGGATAGCAGCGCCCAGTCAGCGCTTCTGATTTTTGATCCCGCCACAGGGCTTTTTATCGATGCCACCGACTCGCTTCCTGGGGATGCCTGGATGAACAAACCGGACGGTCGCTTCGCCGATATTGATAATGATGGTGACCTCGATATTATTGTTGGAGCAGTCTGGGTTCACTTGAGTTATGGCAGGTTCAACCGCCACCCGCTTGTTTATATCAACAACGGGCATGGCAGGTTCGAGGATGCAACTGATGAGTGGATTCCGGGAATCGGTTCGCTGATGGAACATCATAACGCAATCAATGTTGGTGATCTCGATTCTGATGGGTATGTTGATTTCGTCAGTCAGTGTGACGGGCAGAGCCGTATATGGTGGAATCATTACTCTGGAACCGGACCGATAGTGGAGCAAAAAACTAGCTCACCTGGTAAATACGAAATGATAAAGGTATATCCAAATCCGTTCAACTCAGCATGTAGAATAACCACCCCTGCTGGCTCTCAAATCAAAATCTATGATCTAACAGGAAGGGAGGTGGAGGGGTTTTTCCCAACCATCCACTCATCCATCCATCCGCTCATCCAGTCCGAATTCCTCTGGAGACCAGGGCACAACGTCAGCTCCGGGATTTACTTCATTAAAGCCAATTTGGGTGAGCAAAGCGTTACAAAACGTTTGGTTTATTTGAAGTAGTTCAAGGACATAAACTTCTTCACGATAAGGTTGTAAAAAATCCTTGCTAATATTGAAAATACTGTTAAATTTCTTTTGATGAGTATAAGGAGAAACGAGTATGAGAAATATTACACCAATAGTCTATAGTGTTGAAAAAGGATTTGTTGGCTTTGCAGCGGAATTACCTGGTGCAACAGGTCAGGGGAAAACAATAGAGGAGACGGTTACCGAAATTAAAATTGCAGTTGAAGAATTAATTGAAGAATATCAATCCAGAAAAGTTGAAAATCCGTGAGGGACTAAATGAAAACGATTCAAAAAAAATTTATAGTTGATGAGAAAAACAATAAAATAGCTGTTCAATTGGATATTTCCACTTATAACAAAATTGAAGAGATTCTTGAAAACTATGCATTGGTTCAGTTGATGAAAGAAAACGAAGATGAAGAAGTTTTAGAGATCAACGATGCAAAAGCTTTTTATAATATAAGAAGAATTGAAATTATAATATATAAGGAGGCGTTATGTAATGAATAATAAATTGGGTTTTGTTGGGTTTATATTATTTTCAATTCATTTACTCTCCTCCACATTATTTTGCATAGAGTTGATAGGTTCAGTAAGTATAGAACCTGACCCCGCAAAAAGAATAGTAATCCAGGATTCGTTTGCCTATTTATTCCATCAACCGGAATTATACTTGTCAGATTATTCATTGAGTATTTTCGATGTTTCTGACCCATATTCCCCGACTTTTATGGTTGCTTTTGACAGCATCGGTGGGAGGGGTTCAGGATATGGCAATCATGTCTTCGAAGTTAAGGATTCATTCATATTTGTCCCTAATGGTGACAATTTGCTTATCTACAGACTGGTTAACCTCGATTCCCTTTGCCTTGTTTCCACTATTGATTACCCATCAGGCGGTTATCTTGTTGAAGTTCAGGATTCTCTTCTGTTTTTATGCCAAATGTATGGAGACTTATTGATTTTCGATATTAGCGATATAGCTATCCCTGAACTGTTAACAACTGTTTCAAGCGGCATCGCAGTAAGAAATTTCAATGTATTCGATTCTCTTATTGTTTTGACAAGCGGTTTTGATATTGTCTTTTATTTGATGGTTACCCCGGACCACGTTATTCGATTACCCAGAGTGGATATTACAGGTCCTGATTGGTATAGTGGTGATATATGCTATAGAAACGGTTTCGTCTATTGGGCGACTCTCACTGGTGTAATAGTGATAGATGTCAGGGATACCTCGCATTACGAATATTATTCCAGCTATTCTTATTGTGTTTTATTTATGGATATTTATGATTCTATCCTTATAGTTAACAGTGACCGTTGTTATCCATATTTTTGTCTGATAGAAAATGATACTATTATACATGCGCCATTCGATAGCATAGTCGTGGAGGAATATTACAATCATGGTGATTTTGATATTGAATTACATTACTTATATGCAATGGATCATGAACACCTGAATATTTATGATTTATCAACATTATTCTCTGGTATTTCGGAGACCGAACCTATTAATAATTATGAGTTGCTGCAAGCTTATCCAAATCCATTCAATTCCTCTTGTAGAATTAATGCTCCTCCAGGCTCTCAAATCCAAATATATGATTTAACCGGGCGAGGGGTTTTCACTATGGAGTGCACCATCCGTGATGGTGCGAATGGAGCAAGCGAAGCTATGGGGGAAAATAGCGGTAACGCGGTTACCGGACTCCATGCAAACGGGGAATTCCTATGGCGACCAAATCCCACCCTCAGCTCCGGGATCTACTTTGTTAAAGCCACTTTGGGAGAGCAGACCGTGACAAAACGTGTAGTTTATTTGAAGTAGATTTGTATAATATTTAGATTATTTGTTAATATAAATTAACGTAAAATATTAATATAAGTT
>JAFGQG010000089.1 GCA_016935765.1 bacterium | reverse complement strand
GCCATCAACAAAGACCATGAAGCACCCATCTTCGAGGTGGCCGACTACGGCATCGTCGGCGACGTGCACAAGGTGCTGCCCGAAGTCATCAGGGCGGTGAAAGAGCTGCGGTCGTGAAATTTGCCCGGTGGCAGGATGATGCCAACCGCCAGGATGCAATAAGCAGAATTATTCCTTAACCACTTTCCAGGTGTTTTTGCCATCAGGGAGCAGGATCGTCAGGAAATAAATCCCTTTATGCTGCCCTGAAAGGTCGATCGCAGCGTTGCCGGTGTTTGCCTCCTTCCGGAATAACAGTCCGCCATTAGAATCATATACCTCGGCTGTCCATGCGGGTGGCGTTCCGGCGCCGGAAATCTCCACCATAATGCTTTCCCTGGTTGGGTTGGGATAGACAGCGATAATGAAATCCCCTGCAGTTCCTTCAAAGACCTTTTGATGAACATCCCCACAGAGATCCGGTACTATACCCTCTTCAACCGCGATTTCACCGGGACTTTTCAACAATATCACCTCCCGGGTTATTCGGTTACCGGCATCGTCGTAAGTGAATCCGATCTCGAACTGGGTTTGGGCCAATAATGTAGAACTGATCAGAAATATTGCTGGCAATAAAATCGGCATTTTCATAATATAGCATTTTTCGTTCTTTAAATAGCAATAGACCAGTATATTAACTTTTCATTTTCAATAAGCAAATGTGCTATAAGCCCGGCAAGTCCTGACTTTATCTATTCGTTAAAAGGTTTTACGGAAAATACAGGCATAGAATACTTTAAAAGATTCTTACGTTTAAAAAAAACATCCAATTCAAAATATTCAGAATCATAGGTAAACACACAAATCTTCTTATTCTTATCAATATAAAACCAAACACGTTCAAAGTTTGGCACTTTAAATATTAAAACAGGTTTTTTCTTTATCAGCTGCTTCAATGACCTTGTGTAATTCTTTTCTCGATATATATACTTGCCACAACGTAAATCAGTATATCCTGTACTTTTTCTTACACATGGGCAAAAGAATATGCTGTCGGGTGTGAAAAGCGAAGAATCATAATACTTATTTTGATCCTCGATAAAAAGTAGAGTCCCAAAATATCTGCTTTTATTAAAAATAACAGAGCGGTTTATCGGATAAATTGAGTCACGATGCAAATTAATTATTCCGTCATTTATAGTATCGTATTGAATTAAAAATTGAGGAATAATCAAAATATTTACCCCATCATTCTTTGTGCTTCTACTAACGATGATTTCTTTTGTACAAGGAGGCTCAATATAACTATCATGATACTCGTCATATAAAACATTGATAACAAATGGTAAATACTTATCTTCATTATAGTTATTTAATATGCTATCAACACCAATAAATGTTGATTGGGTAAAAGCATTTGAAGCAATCAATAATATTGATATTATTGTTAATAACCTCATTGTATTCCTCCTATCGTTAACATTTCAATTAGTACTTTCTCCAAAGCTCTTTGAGACCATCTATAATTAGCTCCTCTAACAGGATCATTTACCCAAAAAGTAGCATTCGATTTTGGGGTCCACATTCTTATTCTGGTTATTGTTGAGTTGTGATCTAATACTGTTCCATTATAGGTACCTTCATTATGAACTATAGTTGTTGGGAATTTATTCATTTCCATTGTACGTGCAATATGTATCCCTTTTCTTGGTTCTCCCATTACTTTAAACCCGGCTTTGGAGTAGTAATCAGAAACTGTTGCTCCTTCTGGTAAGGCATTGTATATCTCTCTAAAATCTTCAATCGTTCTATTTCCACCATAATATTTTTCCAGCATTTCGCTATTAGCTAACAAACAGTCCATGCTACCCGGATCTTGACCAACGAAAGGAACATCTAAAGAAACATCTTTATAAGGAGGTTTTCCGGTAATAAAATGACGATTATCCATTCTTGCATCAATTCCACCAGCGATACCACCAATTATACCTCCAGATAAAGCCCCCCATCCTCCTGCTTCTATACCACTTCCTAAAGCGTTTCCGAAAGATTGCCCTTGCATGAGTCCATTACCAGTGCCTAAAACAAAACCACTACTAAATCCACCAGCTCCACCAATGGCAACTCCGGTCGCAAAACTTGATGTTGCTGTCATGGCAGCGGAAGAACCAACAAAACCAGCACCAAAAGAACCACCGGCAATGGCAGAACTAATTCCAGCACCAACACCGGTGCCTAATGCACCTGCTAACGCTCCAACTCCAAAATAAGCCAAGCCTTCTGCATTCCATTCTGCTCCATTTGCAAGCCAGTTGATATTTCCTCCAATAGCTGCTCCGATAACCAAGTGCCAGAAGAACTCCCCATCGGGGTCAGTATAGATTAGTGGATTATTGAGGCAATAACTATACCGATTAAAACTTTGTGAGTTTTCCGGGGATTGGACAAAGTTGTCCGGGCTCAGGAATCTCCCAACCAGGGGATCGTACAGACGGCCGTTCATATTGATCAATTCAAGCCGGTCGAGGTGCTCATGGCCGTTAAAACCGCGGTTGATCAGGAAGGAGGTGGGAATATCTGAAAAAGTCCAGGAAAACGGATTGCGTCTGCGGCCCCAGGGATCGAAGCTGAAGACCTGCGGCTG
>JAFGQG010000088.1 GCA_016935765.1 bacterium | reverse complement strand
GGACCAGGACAGAACGGGAGCATGGAGCTGGCGCTCGGCACCGAAGGCAACTCGGGCTTGCCGGGATCGAGGCTGCAAGTAGCTTAATTAATCGGATTCAAGATCATACTTCTTTATCTTTTCCCTTAGTGTCTTCCGGTCTATTTCCAGCAAACGCGAGGCTTCACTTTTATTCTAACTGCACTCCTTTAAAATTTTATTAATATGGGCTTTTTCCGCCGATTCTAAACTCGTCTTCTTGGGTTCTGTATCCTCAAATTGAGTGGGAAAATAAAATATGTCAGTAGGTTCAATAGTATCCCCTTTAACAAGAACAACCGCTCTCTCAATTGTATTCTGAAGCTCTCTAACATTCCCGGGCCAGTTATATTTTACTAATTCTCTCATCGTCTCGGAAGATATCCCCCTGATGTTTTTATTTCTCTTCTGGCAATACTTATCCAGGAAATACCTCGCTAAGAGTGGAATATCTTCACGACGTTTTCTCAGAGGTGGCAAATAAATAGGTATCACACTGAGGCGATAGAAAAGGTCCTCTCGAAATTCTTCCTCGTTTATGCCCTTGATCAAATCCTTATTAGTCGCCGATATGATCCTGACATCTATTTTCATAACTTGATTGCTTCCAACCTTTGTTACTTCTTTCTCCTGTAAAGTCCTCAATAATTTGCTTTGAATGTTTGTGTCGATATTCCCTATCTCATCAAAGAAAATCGTACCTTCATTAGCGAGTTCAAACTTGCCTTTTCTAGAGGCAATAGCGCCTGTAAATGAACCTTTCACATGCCCAAACAATTCGCTTTCAAAAAGCGTAGGTACTAAAGAACCACAATCGACCACTACAAACAATTTATCCTTTCGAAGACTATGGCTATGAATAGCCCGGGCTACTATCTCTTTTCCCGTACCACTTTCGCCAGAGATCAGTATTGTACTGTCAGTAGGACCAACTTTTGTGACAAGCTCCTTTACCCTTATCATCGCTTCGCTTTCACCAATTATCTCATCAAATCCAATATATTCTTCCAGACGCTCTTTTAGATAGATATTTTCCAGCATCAACTTTTTCTTATCCACCGCTCTCTTTATAATAAGCCTGAGTTCGTCCGGAGTAAAAGGTTTCGGTAGAAAGTCATAAGCCCCTAATTTCATTGCCTGGACAGCGGAATCAACCGATGGGAAACCCGTGATTACAATGACAATCATATCAACGTATTCAGTTTTAATCCGCTTCAATACTTCCATTCCATCGATTTTCGGCATTCTTAGATCCAGAAGTACTATATCGAAACCCTTCTTGTCCATGAGTTCAAGACCTTTTACACCATTTGCAGCATCCTCGACGGTATAACCAGCTTTTGTGAGCAGTTGACTGCAGGAATCCCTGATGGTCTCCTCATCATCTATGACCAATATATTTATGTTTTCACTCATTATTCTCCTTAATAGGAAAGCTTACTGTGAATGTCGTTCCTTCACCAATCTTGCTTTTTACACTGATGCTGCCGTCATGTTTTTTCATTATACCATAACTGATAGCTAATCCCAAACCCGTTCCCTTTCCTTCTTTCTTAAGTGTAAAAAAAGGCTCAAATATCCTGTCGATCTTCTCCTCAGGAATGCCACAACCCGTATCAGTAAACTTAGCTGATAATACGTTTTGATCAGCTAAATATTCTGTTTGGATACTAAGTTCCCCTTCTCCTTCAATAGCTTCTGCTGCATTTAACAGGATATTCAGAAAGACCTGTTGGATCTGTGATTTATCCAGCATTACTTCAGGCAGACTAGGATATAAGTTCAAATGTATAATTATGTTTTGGAAAGCTGCTTGTCCTTCAACCAGCGATATGACATTGTTAATTATATCATTCACATTATAAAGGTCCATCTCGGGCTCTGTTTGACGCGCAAAATCTAAAAGCCCCTTAACGATCTTCTTACTCCGTGTCGCTTGCTCAATGACTTTCTCCAAATTTTTTCTAGCTTGGTCATTTTCTTCCATATCCTCGAGAATCAGATGACTATACAGCAGGATGCTCCCCAGAGGGTTATTTATCTCATGGGCTACACCCGCAGCCAATTGACCAATCATAGCCAGTCTTTCAGATTCCATAATTTTCTGTTTTGCGTATTCTTTAAGCTTTTCATCCCTTTCCTGAATCGAATCCGCCATCATATTAAATACTATAGCCAGCTCGCCGATTTCATCGCCTGATTTACATTCAACCCTGTGGCTCAGATCCCCCTCTGCCATCTTATCAACGACCTTGACTAAACATTTAATGGGTTTAATAAGCATATTCCCAAGTAAATATGATATTATTATTGAAACGAAAACCCCTGCTATGATTATTGCTATGAATATGAGAAGGGTTTTCTCCTTCATATCTACATATTTGGATTCAAGGATACCCACGTACAAGATACCAATTATCTCCCCGCCGATATTCTTTATGGGTTCATAAGCACTTATATACCAATCATTTACAACGAATGCGCGATCAAACCACGATTCACCCTTTCCAAGAACCTTTTCATACACTTCTTGAGAAACCCTTGTACCGATAGCCCTGCTGCCATCATCCCGGATGACGTTAGTCGAAATCCTGAGATCATTCTGAAAAATCGTAACAGTTCCCATATCCTTTCCCTGGTATTTTTCACCCCTATATACTATCTCTTTCACCTTGTCCACAATCTCATAATTCCTGTTTAGCAACTTACCTCCATATAATACACCAATTACATTTCCATCATTATCCAGGATCGGAGCTGCGGCTTTTAGCATCATACCCGAAGTTTCATATTGTTTATCCGTTGGTTTTGCATGTGGAGTGGGAACCAACTCTATATAAGCTTTATCAGCAAGTTTCTCATTCTCCCTCAGTAATTCCTCCCTTGGTACAATTTGCGTTGAATAAAACGGTTTCTTATCTACAATCACTTTTTCTAACAGGGCATCCATCCGATTATCACCAAAAAGTTCAGGATTCGAAACCCGATATAATACAACACCTTCTTTATCCGTTATCGTTAAAACATCAAGGTCTTCCCTGCTCATAATTGTGGGTAAGACATCTTTCAACTCCTTCATGTTATTATTGATTAGCGCATTCTGAATAAAGAACCTCACTGCGGTTAATCTAACAACATTTTTAATCGCTTCCTCATTAGTCTGGTAGACTTCACGAGCGGAATTTAGATCACTCACAACCCTTTTTTGAGCCTCTCGAACCACAGAACTACTTATTAAATGGACTCCAATCCATGTTGCTAATCCCCCAAAAATGATGATAACGATTATAAAACTAATGAAGAATTTTGTCTTTATTGAAATTTTCATTTTGATAAATTCTAACTTCAATTGACATAAAAGTCAAGAAAAATAAAAAAGCATGACCACTTTAAAGTGGTCATGCTTTATTTCTTTAACACTAACCAAGAACAGGTGAATTTACACAGGCAGGAATTCTTTTACCAGGTTTTCCCATTCGCTTTCATCGATCTTATCAACTGTTTGGACGAAAGCACCACCGTCAGCTACAGTGACACCAACTTCGCTTTCCACCCGGTATCTTAACCTGTCTACGTCCCTTTCGAGCCATTTTTGAGCTTCCTCACCATAATAGAAACCTTTCAGATTCTCCTCAAGGTCCGCGGGGGCAAACCTTATCATCCACTGCTCATAAGGATCCTCGTTTATCAGAGAAATGTCTTTCTCTAATTTACTGTTCGTACGTTTTACTTCACCAGCTATCGGAGATCTCAGTTTCAAATCTCTATCACCGCAAATTATTCTAAGAAGTACTTCTCCAGCATCCACGGATTTCGATTTCTCAGGGAGTTCGATTCCTGTTATCTCTCCAAGGATCTTCTTGCCAAAATCATCCAATCCCATTCTCAAAGTATCATCCCTTCCCAGATCGAACCACAAGTGTTTATCGTAATAGTAGAATCCATTTATTAGCATGAAACCATCAATGAATTCAACATCTCTTGCCATTTTGGAAGCGGCAACGCACATACCTTCATAAGGGCAATTTGGACAAAGCCTTGGTCTGCAGACTTTCCAAAAATTGGGCTGAAAATATTTAGCATCTCCATGTAGTTTTTCCATTTTTCCTTCTCCTTCTTTAAACTTTTTTTGATATTCATCACATTTAACAAAATTATCCCCTTTACACAAATAATCATTGTCTGAGATATCAAATGGAATCCCTTTCTTTACGGGATAAGCAGAGCAATATCTCATAACAACCTCCTTCAAAAAAGGGCATTTTTTAGAATCACTCGCTCGCCTAGCAACCTTCTGAAATTCAGAACATTTAGTATAATTTCCATCTAAACACAGACTGTTGCTAATGTTGCTATCGTAAGGTATTTCCTTTCTTATCGGATAAGCTTCACAAAACCTTACTATTTCTTCTTCAAAGTATGGACACTTCATTTTTTTCACCTCCACTCTACTTTAGGGCAAATTCCATGCCAAACAGACAATTTTCTTGTAATTTATTGTATAACAAGCAATTAGCTTCATTGCTTTCTGCAGACCCCAAAATATAAGTGTCAATTTGTTGTTGTATTATTCAACACAAAATATTGGTTTAGCGTAACCCATTAATTGACAATAAAATACAGTGTGGGATTTTCACACTAATGGTGTTGCAATCTTCAACAATCCCGGTTTTACCCCTTCGGTCTTTTCAGCTTATACTTCTTCAACTTGTTGTATAAAGTAGTCCTGTCTATCTCTAATACATCTGCTGCCTTCTTTATATTCCATTCAGTCGCTTCCAAAATGGTCTCAATATGATTCTTTTCTATATCCTGGAGTGATAATGTTTCGTCAGAATATTCAGCATCCTTCGCAACGGTACTGGCTTTATCCTTTATCAGAGTTGGAAGCTCCTCAAGACCAATAAAATGCTTTTTTACTACAACTATCGCCCTCTCAATCGTATTTTCCAGCTCCCTCACGTTTCCAGGCCAATCGTATTTGATCAATATATCCAAAGCATCACCATCTACAAACTTAATGGTTTTTCCATTCTCAATTGCATATTTTTTTACAAAATGCTCAATGAGTAGCGGGATGTCTTCCCGTCTTTCCCTTAACGGAGGGACTTCCATCGCGACAACATTTAAACGGTAGTACAAATCTTCCCGGAATTCCCCCTTTTCCACTAATTTCTCAAGATTTTTATTTGTAGCGGAAAGCACTCTGACATCAACTTTAATAAGTTCAGAGCCGCCCAATCTGCGGAATTCACGCTCTTCCAGCACTCTGAGGAAATCAGCTTGCGTTCTAATATCCATATCTCCGACCTCGTCAAGGAATAAAGTCCCGTTATCCGCCATTTCGAATTTTCCTTTTCGAGTAGAAACGGCTCCCGTGAAAGCTCCCTTTTCATGACCAAAAAGCTCTGATTCAAGCAAAGACTCAGGCAACGCCGCGCAACTGACTGCAACAAATGGACCCTGGGCTCTTAGGCTCGTGCTGTGTATCGCCCGGGCAATTAACTCCTTCCCGGTTCCACTTTCACCGTTTATTAGAACTGTTGAATTACTCTTAGCCACTGTTCTTAACAAGGAAAGAATATCCTGCATCTTGCTGCTCTTGCCCACAATATCCTTAAACTGGTATCTCCTTTTTAACTCCTGCCTTAAGTAAAGGTTCTCCTTGACCAATTTCTGATGAGCTAAAATATTCCTTATGACAAGATTTATCTCTTCAGGATTGAATGGCTTGACGATATAATCATAAGCACCTTCCTTCATAGCCTGAACCGCTGTATCAACAGTCGGATACCCTGTAATAATCACAATAGGTATATCCTTCGAAATCTCTTTAACCTGCCGCATAACTTCGATCCCATCCATCTTGGGCATCTTCAAATCAACCAGCAACAGGTCCCAATCCTTACTCTTTACTTTCTCAATGGCTTTATACCCATCATCGACTGCAACTGATTCATAGCCGCTTTCAGATAACCAATCTACAAGGGATTCTCTTACGATTAATTCATCATCGACGATCAGTATTTGGGGAATTTCTTTCATAATTTCTCCGTTATTTCTCTTGTACAAGTTTCACAGAATTTATCTTCTTTAATATCTACCTGCATGATTGAGTTTGAAAAATGCATCACGCAATTACCGTCAACACAATGTACCAAACCATAAGTGTGCCCTAATTCATGCACAATCTCTTTACCCAAACGTAAACCCAATAAATCTACATCTTCGGGCAATCCGTAAAATTTCTGATCCAACCGATGTATCGATACAACAGCAGCTTTACCATCCAGTTGTGCTTGCCCAAATATGAAAGTTAGTACCGGCACAAATAGATCAACCGAGGTTATGCCCACAATCTTTTCAGTATCATCCGGAGTATGTCTTATTACCGCTTTCAATATTGAAGTGGATAGGTATTGTTTACGTTCTGCGTTTAAAGCTGTTTTGGGAACTTCAATTGAATCCATGATTTTCGCTGTGCAAAAAAAGGTCTCTTCAATTTTATCCTGCGAATATTCTAACATTTTCCCCGGGATATTCCCAAACGGTAGTATATAAATATAACCCACGATATCATTTTGTTGGAAATCTTATACTGAAGGTAGTACCTTCACCAACTTGACTGCTTAATTTTATTGTTGCATGATGGGCTTTAATAATGCGTTCAACGATTGAAAGCCCGAAACCCAGTCCGATTCCAGATTTGCTGCTTTTCGTTGTAAAGAACGGATCGAATATCTTGATCATGTTCTCTTCCGGAATTCCACAACCAGTGTCGATGATGTTTACTCTAATAAAGCATGCTTTAGTGGTACTACCCTCCTTTAACAATTGTATAGTCAGATCCCCACCTTGAGGCATCGCTTGAATAGAATTCAAAATTAAATTCATAAATACCTGTTGAAGCTGTCCAAAATCTCCCATTACCTCCGGAAGGTCCGTCCCATCATCCTTAATAACATTTATATTACTTAACTTTATCTGGTCAGCTAACAGCGATAAACACTGCTCAATAACCTCCTGTATTTTTATAGGCATGATCTCCGGTTCCGTACGCCGTGAAAAATTCAGAAGATTTCTTACGATCCGGCCCATGTTTATTGTCTCGCGCTCCATAATAGTAAGATACTTCTCAAACTGCTTATTCTTTTCATCATCTTGACCCAGTTTTTTGGAAATAAGTTTTATGTATGTAAGTATACCGTTAAGAGGATTGTTTATCTCGTGCGCAACACTTGCAGCTACTTGCCCTAGTATAGTGAACCTATCAGTATGCATAAGCTGCTCCCTCAAAGACTGCACTTCCGTTATATCTCTGAATATCTCGCACATACCAACTATCGAACCCTTCTCATTTCTCAAAGGAAAAGCAGTAATATTAACATATATCTTTTTCCCTTCTTTATCATGGAGCTCTATTTCGCTTCTATACGTAGAACTTCCTTTCTTGATTATACTATCAAACGGACAGGAATTCAAACAAACCTTACTGCCAAAAACCTCGTCACACCTCTTGCCTTTGACTTCCTCCCAGCAGTAACCTGTTATCCACATCGCCGCCTTGCTGAAGGAAGTGATTCTCTTATCCTTATCAACAGAAAACACACCCCCCTGCATGTGACTTAGTAAACCATCTAAAAAAGGAACCATTACATCAGAAGCAAGTAATCCAACAACACTTTCACAGCCTTTTTCTTCTATTATTTTCATGATATTTAATTCTAAATGGTTTTCAACAAAAGTCAAGTGATATATATTATAAAGTAAATTTACATATTAAAAAATATAAATACAATTTCAAGTTATTAAATTGGTAATATTTTTTTTAGCAATTGCACTAAATTCATCACACTTGACCGAACTTCAGGAGATAATGGGCTAAAATGCCCAAAATCGGCTGCTTGAATCCCTAATAGATAACTTTCTTTCTGCTTCTTTGCTAATAACTGCATAAAAAAATTCAAATCCAATTGGTGTGTCGATATCAAGTTCAATTCGGGGATTTCTTCCTGTTCAAACAATCTTATTTCTCCAGGTAATCCGTTAAAATCTACTGCATCGATGAAGAGAATACTGTTTATGCTACCGCTGTTAACAACATCCATAATTACTTTTTCCAGCCCATCTATTTCATCAAAAATATTGTTGTTCGAGTTCTCTTTAAGCTGCTCTGAAATCTCGATACCCGCAGCATCATCTCCATTACCTATATTTCCTAACCCAATTATAACAAACTCATCTTTTGTAAGGATTTTGCGCAGTTTTATCTGAATATCCATCTTGAAAATAATACAAATAATTATTCTGGTTAGCTATCTTTGTCTGTGTAATTGATCCTGATCAGGTGAGCTGAACAGCTTATACATGGGTCATAAGCCCTGGTTATCATCTCAAGAGTCGATTCCAATTTGTCCATTGAATCCAATGAAATCAACTGCTCCCCGGCTATTTTCAGACTTTTCTCAATATCATCCAGATTCTGAGCTGTCGGAGTTACAACATCACATGATCTAACCAATCCATTTTCAATTTCATAGTAGTGATAGAGTGTACCACGCGGTGCTTCAACCGCTCCAACTGACGCCCCTGAATCCAACTCGGCTTCCACAATCCCGGGTTCTTTCAATTTTATAATTCGATCAACCAGCTTAGGTACACTTTCAAGACAATGCAATACCTCGATCGCCTGAGCTAAATTCGTGAAAAGTGGATTGGCTTTCCAATTATTACTATAAAGCGATTTATAATATCTTCCAGCTTCACCGGTCAATCTCTCCCCCAGAAGGTTAATTCTTGCCAAAGCGCCAACCGTGAAAGGCTTCCCTTTATATTTCGCCCTCTTTGCAGAGGAATAGGGAACCACATATTCCTTCACATATTCTTTATAATCATCAATCCCCCATTCAGTTCCGTCTGATACAACTACTGAATCTCCTAAGTACGCATATTCGCCATCAGTAGGATTCAGACACATAAATGTGATCTCCTTATCGTATGTAACCGGGAATTCAAAAGAAGCAAAAAGTTCTATTGTGCTTTGAACCATGGCAATAAATTCCTGGGATTTCTCTTTTAGTTCAAGAAGAGCACTCCTTTCAGGAAATAAACCAAAACCTCCAAGAACAGGATTTTCACCATGCACCATTCTTCCGCTGAGTACCTGATTCATGCGGTATCCAAAGCTTTTCAAACCCAGACTCAGCATAATCAAATCCTCATGGTTATCAATAAGATCGATACTCGAACCATATCCCAGGAAATCCGGTAAAGCAAGGAAATATAAATGGAGAACGTGGCTCTGCAATATTTCCCCTATTAACATCAGGTTTCGAGCCATTTCAGTAGCTTTTGGTACTTTTACACCGAGTGCTTTTTCCAGCGCTAGCAATGCGGCATACCTATGAGAAAGACTGCAAATCCCGCAGATCCTGGGCACTATGTTCAATACATCCCTTGGAGACTTACCAACAACAAGCTGTTCTACCAATCTAGGACCTTCATATACATTTACTTTTATATCCAGTATCTTACCGTCTTTAATATCGACCGAAATTCCACCGTGACCTTCAACTCTGGTTATATCCGTTATTGTTCTTCTTTTCATCTAAGCTTTTCCATCATATTTTTAAGTTTTTCAACCATCGGAGTTCCACCGAATTTCCTGAAATTTCTGAATATCTCGATTTGAGAATACCCTTTTTCGAGAAGGAGTTTATATTCAGAAGGCATATTTGTAACTTCAGCCGGACCCCAGCAGCCAACGCAAGGAATATTATGCGAGGGGCATACTGCGCCACAACCTCCTCTGGTCAGAGGCCCTAGACAAAGTTCACCTCTGTTCAACAGGCAATCGTTCTCTTTCCATTTACACTCCGTACACACTGGGAAAGGATACAGATGCGGTGGAGTATCATTTATAATGTGAGAAATAGTATGCAGAAATTGCCCTTTATCCATAGGGCATCCCGGAATATAATAGTCAATCGTCACAAACTCATTACAAGGTTTCGACTCCATGGGTTTCATTTTATTATACAATTTATCATCCGCGCCATACACTTCTTGAAACCTTTTCTTCCAGTCTCCCTCTCCCAATTTCATGGATTGGATCCCGCCATAACAGGCGCATGTTCCCAATGCCACAAGTGTTTTAGCGCTGTCTCTGATTTCTTTTAACTCAGCAAGCTGGCTTTCAGTAGTAATCGATCCCTCTAAAAGGGCAATATCCAAATCCATGATGGTGTTCTTACTTTGCGCCATTGGGAAACCAACAATGTCAACAACCTCATAGAGTTTAAGAAGGTATTTCCCACACTCTAAAATTACGAGTTGTTCTCCGGAACAACCAGTAAAACTATAAATACCTATCCTTTTTTTATTCAGCATTTCTTCCTTTTAGTATTCGCAAAAATATATTTTGTCTTTATCCTTTTTACTGTATTCTAAGTATTCAAATCAATTAACACCTTATTTCAGAAGTTATATTAATCCCTTCATATTAAGCACATCCCAATAACTGAAAACCGGACCTTCCATACAGGTGTAAATATCACCAACTACACAGTGTCCACATTTTCCCATTCCGCATTTCATTCTTCGCTCAAGAGTCATTAATATCTGGTTTTTAGGAATACCAATATTGACCAATTTCTCAAGCACGAACTTGTACATAACAGGGGGTCCACAGACAGCAGCATAAGTATTTTCAATATCGATATCTTTTACATGGTCGAAGAGGTCAGTTACCCTGGCAATATGACACTTCCATTTACCAGTAGGGTCCTCATCCACTGCCAGAAGACAGTTGAGATCATCCCTTTCCATCATCTCGAGGAACTCTTCACGAAACAACATATCTTCAGGTGTTCTAGCGCCGTGGAGTAGGTATAGTTTTCCAAAATCATCCCTATTGTCTAAAGCATAGAGTAGCAGTGAACGCAGGGGGGCAGCTCCTAATCCTCCGACAATAATCAACAGGTCATGACCTTGTATATCGTCCAGTGGAAAACCATCGCCGTAAGGACCCCTGATACCAATTATAGCATTTTCCTTCAGTTTGAATAACGCGCTTGTTACATCCCCGACTTCCCTGATGCAAAATTCCAAAAGCCCGGGTCTGGAGGGGGTAGACGAGATTGAAAACGGAGCTTCGCCTACGCCAGGAACCGAAAACATCATGAATTGCCCGGGAAGATACTTCATGGTCAGCGCTCTATCCATATCCACATACCTGATTTGAAAGAACCTAACATCACTGGATAGATTGTACTTTCTCACGATTCGCGCATGCTCAGGTAAATAAGGATTCGAATTTTCTTCTTTTTCATGCATTATTCTTATTCTCTCACTTTGATTCGAGAAGAGCTCTTGCTACAGTTAAGACATTTATATCCACCGGGCAGGCATCGACACATCTCCCGCAGCCAACACATGCCGGTCGACCGTAAGGTCCAAATGAGTTTAGTTTATGTCCATACCACAACCGTAATCTCTCCCCACGATTCTCCCTGAAATTATGGTCTCCGGCGACAAGTGAATATTCTTTAAATATGCAGCAATCCCAGTATCGGAACCTTTTGCCTTTACCTTCAGACAGGTACACTTCATCAATAACATTATAACAATTACATGAAGGGCAAACCATTGTACAAGCGCCACATTCCAGGCATTTATCACCCAGCTCATCCCATATAGGGCTATCATAACTCAACTCCATTATATCAGGAAGTACATCCATGTCAATGGAGCAAGCAAAAAGCTTATCTCTTTCTTTCTTGCATTCAACAAATTTCTCTAATTTCGTTCTATCAATATCATCATGAAAAACAGCGGGGTTAAGTCTGACCAGATCATCTCCCAAACTGGAACCAACCCAAACAAGATAGAAATCCTCCAGATCACTGAAGAAAAGATCATACCCTTCATCAACTACATCCGTACCCATCGATTGGCATATACAACTGTCACAACACGGTTTACAATATGATATACCTATAATGGCAGTATTATCCCTTCTTTTTTCGTAGTAAGGATCAGGTTCCTCTTCTAAGAAAATTTCGTCCAATTTTAACAAACCGTGAATATCACATGGAGATACTCCCAGAATTACTCTGCGTGGGATATTCTCTAATTTAGTCGAATATTCCTGCTTATCGTACTTAAACATCGTAAATTTGGAAGGATGGATTAATTTCTTTATGGGTAAAGCAGTCCTGCCAGGTTCAAGCTTAAGATCCGAAAAGTTTTCCGCCTTACCATAGATGCGAGTTTTGCCTTTTTGAATTGGACCCCATAATTCCCCAAAAGCCTTCATCGAGTAGAAAAACTCTTTAAGCTTGCCTTTTTCCATCCACAATACTCTCATCGAAGCTACCTCTGGTTATTGAAAATTTTTAATAACACTATCAGAAAAATAACTGCATTCTATTTATTAGCAAATACTGTTTTAACTAAATTTGCAATATGGGTTCCGTAGCGTTTGCATTGCTCTATGCTACGTTCATCTGGTTCTCCTACTGAAACAGGTCCATAATGATCGCCACCGGGCATTCCTTGAATTATCATGCCATGTATCAGCATAGACCTTAATATATCAATTATTGTTGTTTCATTTCCGCCACCTACGTTGATCGAAGCAGAAAATGCGCCACCGACCTTCCCCACAAGAGCGCCGTGTAACTTCGCGCTGTTATCGAACATCTGCTTTATCTCTGATGCCATAGTACCATAATGGACTGCAGAGCCTACAATTATACCTTGAAAATCAAAGAATTCATCGATATCAACCTCATTAACATGCTTTACAGCTGCTTCAACACCCTCATTCTCGATGCCTGCTTTGATGTATTTCGACATCTCACCCGTGTTGCCAGTTCTTGAGTAATATACCACCAATACTTTTAGCATATTCTACGCAACCTCCTTCCCTGGACTTTTATTTCACCGTTGTTATCTTGTTATTTAAATTTAGACTCGCTCTATATAACTATAATTCATTACGAATATTTAAGCTTGATTCTAGATCATCATAACCTAACTTCGTCAAAGCATAATGACGAATCTCCTTCTGCAGGAGGTAAAGAAATAAGGTTAGATATCAATTTGCCTTGACCTAATCTCTATGGACTATTCCTGTCTAATCCACCATAGACAGATTATACAACCAATTCACTATTTTAATACATGCCATCCATTCTGAATTCAGCTATGTCATAATAATAACCTGTTCGGTTCAAGTAGTCATACTGAGCCTGAAGCAGGTCATAGTGATATTCTTCCTCTTTTTTTATTTTAGTGAATATCTCCTTACCCTTTGGATCATCAGTACTTTCAGCTAATTTAGTATAGTGTTCAATTGCTTGACGCTCACTATTCATAGCTGTCCGTAACGCATCAAGCTCATTAGGATTGGCTTCGCATGCCTTCTGCAGGTCTTCATTGAAAAAAGGAGATTTACCGACCCTTGATTCACCTTTTACCACTTCTTGCCAGTCAGAGGATCCAATCACAGCATCAAAGATTTTCTGAAAGGTCTCCAGATGCCCTTGTTCATCCTTCGCAATGGATTCGAACATCTTTTGTCCCAGTTCATTTGAAGTTTTCACAGCGCAAGATGTATAAAACTCATAACCCTCTTTTTCCATCTCTATTGCTGTTTTGATAGCCTCGATTGTCGCTTCACTGTAATCACTCATTTTTCCTCCTATCCTTTCTATTTGCCAGGTTTATTATACTTTTTGTTAGTTTTACTCACTTAAAGCTTTCAGCACGCTTTTTACCTCTTCCGCATGCCCATTGACTTTCACTTTACGCCAAACAGCTCTCAACTTGCCTTCAGGATCGATTAAAAAGGTGCTCCTTACTACTCCATGATATTCCCTTCTGTACATCTTTTTCAACTGCCATACACCATACTTATCCAGCACAGTGTGTTCAGGGTCACTCAACAAAGTGATTTCGAGATTCTTCTTCTTAATAAAACTACTATGACTTTGCGCAGAGTCAGGACTTACACCAAGAATAACCGCGTTAAGCTTCTCAAAATCCTTCTTATTTGCTGAAAACTCCTGCGCTTCCCGTGTACAACCACTCGTGTTATCTTTCGGATAGAAATATAGAACCAACCACTTTCCCTGAAAATCTATTAAACAGGTTTTGTTATCATCCTGATCAGGCAAACAAAAAGCCAACGCCTTATCCCCTTCCTCTAACATTTATTACTTCCTTCCTAATTTAAATATAGTAAAATATCGAAAAATAAACAATAATTTATTTAAAATTAATCAAGTTTTTAATTAATTCTCTTCGATTCCACCAGGTCCTTTATACTGCTCAGGTTGGGTCTTCTTTGAAATAATGGTTTCTCATTATGTTTATAATATTGTTTTTCGAAAATTACTCCACCTGTTTTCTGGTATAGTATTCCCAGTGGATATTTTTCATTTTCAAGCGCTTTCGCAAATGCGGCTTTTCTATCAGTAGGATCATAGTCTTCACCCAGTAGATAAGTGTTTGCCTTATACCAGTCATAGGTGTTAATTTTGTTGAATGATACGCATGGTTGAAATATATCTATCAGCGCGTAACCCTTGTGTTCAATTGCATTCTTCAGGATACTCTCTGTAAGTTCCTTATGAGCAATATATGTTCGGGCAACGAAAGAGGCATCCAGGGCTATCGCAACCGCTATAGGATTGAATGGTTTTATAAAAACACCATTATTTTGCACCGGGGTCTCAAATCCAGTAGGACTGGTAGGCGAAGCTTGCCCTTTTGTAAGTCCATAAACCATATTATTATGCACGATATGGGTTATATCCGGATTCCTTCTAATTGTGTGAATAAAATGGTTGCCGCCCTCTCCATACATACATCCGTCACCACTTTCTGCAATCACAATCAAGTGCGGATTCGCTGCTTTGATACCGGTAGCTGCAGGTAACGCCCGTCCATGCAATCCGTTGAAATAATTTGTTTTAATATATTGGGGAATTTTAGCAGCTTGCCCGATACCAGAAACCATAACAAGTTTCTTTTGATCGATATCAAGTTCTAATAAAACCTGCTTGACAGCTTTTAAGATACTAAAATTGCCGCAACCCGGACACCAGGCAATATCTATTTCACCCATATCAAATCTATTTTCACTCATTGTATTCCTCCTATAACTTGCTTATGAATTCTGTAATTTCCTCTACCGAAAATGCAAGCCCATTATATTTAAGAAGTTTTGCTTCGAATTCAAAACCGGTCTCTAATTTAATCAATCTACCAAACTGGGAAGTCGCGTTATTCTCGATCACTACAGTTTTTGCGGCATTTTCCAAATATTTTCTGATTTCACCTGCCAATGGGTAAACCTGCTTAAAATGCAGAAATGCTATATCATCTCTGTTACTTTCCATCAGGGCTTCTTTGATAACATTTCTACTTGATCCCCAGCCTACTAATAGGATTTTATAGTTCTCACTTCCTATCAATTCCGGCGGAATGACCTCCTCTTCTAAAAACTTCATCTTTTCAAGCCTCTTCTTGACCATCCTTACTCTGATCTCATGGTCTTCTGTAATATGTCCACTTTCATCGTGTTCGTCACTATCTGCAGTGACCAATCCGTCTCCGTAACCAGGTACACCCCGCGGAGAAATACCGCTTTCGGTGATTTCGTAACGCTTATACTCTTTCGACACTTCCTTGATCTGAAACTCATTTTTCATTTCTAATATATCCAGATCTGGTAAGTTATAGTATGAATCCAGAAAATATTGATCAGTAAGGATAAATACGGGGACCTGGTATTTGTCAGCGATAATAAATGCGTTCTGTGTCATTGAGAAAGCATCCTGAAGCGAACCCGGCGCGTAAATGACCCTCGGGAATTCACCGTGACCAGCGAATAATGTAAACAGCAGATCCTCCTGTCCCATCCTTGTCGGGAGACCTGTTGCAGGACCTGGTCTCTGCCCAAGATGGATGACAGCAGGGCTTTCGATCATCGCGGAGAGGCTAAGTCCTTCCACCATAAGCGCGAAACCACCACCAGAAGTAGTGATAAGCGCTCTTCCACCAGCATACCATGCCCCTAAAGCCATGTTGATGGCAGCAATTTCGTCCTCTGTCTGCTCAACTATAACACCGAATTCATCAGCATGCTGCGCAAGAAAAACAGCGATGCCGGTTGAAGGAGACATCGGATAAAAAGAAATGAAATTACACCCGCCGGCTAAAGCCCCAAGCGCAACAGCTTCAGTGCCGTTTATCAATATCTCCTTATCCACTCCATCAACTTGAGAAATATCAATATTTAAACTCGTTCTTTTTGCTAATTCTACGGATATTTCCTTCCCTTTTTTAACTGCTCTAATATTGTTATCAATAGTGTCGGTGCCCTTTTCCGAAAAATAGCTTTTAATATAGTCTTCAATTATCTCATCTCTTACCCTGAATAACCCAACCAGGACTCCCACAGAAACCATGTTTTTGTAAATCTCTCCGCCTATTTCCTCAGAAATTTCACGAAGCGCTATTGGAACAAAATTCCCCAAATGCCTCTCGTTTTCAACAACTTCTGTTTTTTCCCCAATTATGACAGTCCTTTCTGAAATTCTGTTCTCTAAATGCTTTATCGCGCCTTTATTTAATACAACTATGATATCAATTTTATCCACAAAACTATCAACTCTCCTGCTTCCGATCCTTATTTCCGCAGAATTCATACCGCCCCTTATCCTCGACATGTACTCTTTCGTAGCAAATACATTATACCCTGCAAGTTTAAGCACACGTGATAGAACCCGTTCTACAGTCTGTATTCCGGAACCCGCTTCTCCACAAAGCACTATTGATAAATCTCTCATTGCTATACTCCTTTTAAATCTAGAACTTCAGCTAATTCGCTTAAATTTGTAATTGGAAACTTACATTTGTTATTTTCACAGATATATACTGTTGTTTTGTCTTCTAATAGCTTTAAATCCTTAGTATAGGGTGCCCAAAATTCAATAGATCCTTTGTCCTTTGCAACTTTCTCCTCGCTTTTCTCACCTGTATTCACATTTTTAAATACCACAACAGCATTAGGCAGGAAGCTTCCTCTCAAGAACCTTAATACCTTTTTTGTATGCTCACTTTCAAGTTCACCTGTTATTACAATTTCATAAGTTTGACCCATCGTTAAAATAAATGTTCCGAGGAGAAATAAGAAGCCCGTTGGAGTTCGCGAAATCATTGAGGAGAATGTTCTTATAAGTTTATCAGCTTTGTCTTCGTACTCATGTCTTCCTGTAAGTCTTGATAGTCTTAACAAGTTATAAAATGCTATCGAATTTCCTGAAGGGAGTGCGCCATCATATAATTCTTTCTGCCTGAACAATATTTCCTCCCCATATTCCGGGGTTTCATAAAAACCTCCGTTATCATCATCCCAGAAATACTCTAACAAAATTTCATTTAGAACCAGTGCTTTCTCTATATACACGGTATCAAATGTTGATTCGTATAATTCTAATAGACCCCATATAACATATGAATAATCGCTTAAGAAATCATTTATGCTTACTTTTTCATCTTTATACCAGTGTTTTAGTTTATTTTGATTATCAAGCATTTTATTAATCATGAAATCCACTGCTTTTATCGCTGTTTCTTCATAGCGCTTGTTTTCAAAAACTGCTCCTGCTTTTGCTAAAGCTGCAATCATTAAACCGTTCCAATCCGCTAGTATTTTATCATCTTTCAATAGTGGAATCCGTTTTACTCGTTCTTTATAAAGTTTTTCGCATATCTTATTGTATTTTTCCTCGAGCATCACCACATCCATACCCAATTCCCTGGCATATTCTTTCAATGTTTTTTTAAAATAGAGAATATTTTTGCCCGTTTTCTTCCCAGTTGCCTCCTCATTATAATTGCCATCCTCCTCAATATTAAAAATATAAGCAGCGATTTTAGCCTCCTCATTTGTGAGGAGGTCATTAATCTCTTGCGAACTCCAAAAGTAGAATTTTCCCTCCTCACCATCACTATCAGCATCCTCAGCAGAATAAAAGCCACCTTTGGCAGCCATCATGTTCCGGATCACGTATTCGATTGTCTCAATAGCGGTCTCCTTAAATAAGGAATTACCTGTTGCCTGGTATGCTTCAGTATAAGCTATAATCAACATTGCCTGGTCATAAAGCATCTTCTCGAAGTGAGGCACTTTCCAGGTATCATCGGTTGAATACCTATGAAAGCCATGACCAAGATGGTCATGGATTCCTCCAAGTGAGATTGAAGTTAACGTTTTCTCAACCATTTCCAAGGCTTTGCTATTACCCTTATGTTGCCAATACCTTAGGAGGAACATAATATTATGAGGCGACGGGAACTTTGGTGCTTGACCAAACCCTCCATGCTGTTCATCGAAACCATTTTTTAGCCTTGTGTATGCTATCTCAATTATATCTTCATTCAGGTTTTGCTCATTCCCAAAAGCAGTACTTCTCTGCAGTAATCTATTGACCTCTTCTGCTGAGTTAATAATCGTATCCCGCTGATTATTCCACAAGTCATTAATTCTCGGGATAAGTTCCAGCATACCTATTCTGCCGAATCTAGTGGATTTTGGAATATAAGTTCCGGCGAAAAAAGGAATCTTCTCAGGCGTCATGATAATTGTCAATGGCCAGCCACCGGATCCTGTAAGCACCTGGCAAGCCTTCATATATACACTATCAACATCTGGTCTTTCTTCACGATCGACTTTGATAGATACAAAAGTATTATTCATCAGCTCCGCTACCTGTTCATTCTCAAAGGATTCGTGCGCCATTACATGGCACCAGTGACACGTTGAATACCCGATTGAAAGAAAGACAGGCTTGTCCTCCTCACTGGCTTTGTTAAAAGCCTCCTCACACCATGGGTACCAATCGACTGGATTATCAGCATGCTGGAGTAGATACGGGCTTTTCTCTCCTAATAAATGGTTCTTGTGCTTTATCATGTTTAATCTTCATCTAATACAGTTGTATTCAATATGAATGAATACAGGTTGCCTTTAGCAATACTCCTTTTGCAAATATTCAGAAACTTAAGTATGCAACCGGTTATATCACATAAATAAAAAGTAAGGAGAACACAACGATAACCACTCCTACTGCATTAAAAATAATAAACAAAGCCTTCTGTTTACTCTTATCAACTTTCGCTAAAACACCTTTTAAGATGCCGTAAAGAGCATGAAAAGTAAACAGCAGTACAAGCGGCACATCCAAAAACGGACTGGTGTGCAAAGAATGTGAAATGCCGCTTTCTAAAATTTCTAAATGCCCGGTCATTGAAAACCCGGTAACTAATTTCGAAAAGACCAGAATAATAAGGAGCAATCCTGATGCTCTATGAAAGTTCCATATAATTTTTCTCATCATTACTCGCCTAACTTGATTGTTCCGACCGCATGAAAGTCATGTTTTGATTTAAAATTATCTTTACTATCTGCTGCTAGAAGGACTGTGTGATCTTCTTTTATTTTCAATGCTTTGTCATATCTGTCACCAGAGTCAAGAGGTATTTTAAACTCAATAGTAGTCCATTCGTTAGATTCTTTCCCTTTATACTCGATTATGTTATCTTGCCCATCTTTTGGATCATCCTTTTCATGTCTCAAACCAACATCAGGCTTATGTGAATACACACCTGTACCATATTCATCGCTTATATAGGTAGAACCATCAGCAACATATCCAATTATCAAATTCGCCTCTTTCATATATACATCGGGGTCGAAACCTATTGCAACCCAACCTGTTACTTGCGCTTTAATTCCACACCAGATAAAATTACTATCATTATACCAGGAGAAGTATATCTTGCCATCAGCGGCTTTAACTTTGTCAGGATACTCCTCCTCTCCAATGATACCATCAATAGTCGGTTCACCGATGGGCTCTTTAATTGATACTTCCACTTTTTCAAAAGTACTTTGCTCTTCGTCCGAATGAGCATAAAGCGGTATGAATAGCAGTACTATGATAACCAATACCATTACTAATAAAACATTAGCCTTCATTCTTCCTCCTTTGAATTGCGTTTTGGCATGACTTTATCCTTTAGTTTATAACCCAATTCTCTAATACTTCTACTTGCATATATAAATTTTGAATTAGTACGATTCAAAGCGTAGTTCAGAGGCTTCCCCATTATCATTTCATATACTAGTTTCGGCTTCTTTATTTCCTGTTTAACCTTAATCTCCTCGATTCGCGGAATAAATATTAAGGATACTACCGTTCTTAACAACGATGAAAAAAAGAATAATAGAAGGATGGAACTTATTCCCCAAACTGCATCAGGGAGAGTTTTTACCAGCGAAGCCCCTATCAATCCGCCAAACAAAATACAGGTACCCCATACAACATTAAAATAAGCAAATTGCTTCGCTCTCCTTTCGGGAGTTGACGTTTCCAGCATATAATTGAACGAAGTCAATTCAACACCGCCCCAACCAAAACCACTCAAGCTTTCGATCAATAAAATGATATAGAAAATAAAGGTCTTATGCTCGAAAAGCAGACTACAACCAAACCATAACAATGGAATAAGACATATTATTACAATGGATACAAGCATAATATTCCTGGTACCGAAAGTGTTAATATACTTCCCCCAGTATGTCATGGTCAATCCCCTGGTTATTTGCGGGACCATTATTGCCATAGTGAATTTCAAGTACGAAAAATTCAGGTGTTTCAGCATATAGACTGCGAAAAAGGGAGAGGCAATAAGTACAGCCAGGGAAATCAGCGATCTGAACGCCACGAAGTTACCGAAATTCGTTTTGAAAACGTTGGACAGGAAAGAAGTGAACGTTATTGATTTCTTATCCATTACGATATATTCAGGTTCATAATGCTTTTTCAAGAAAATCCACGATACTATCCTTGCAATAAATGCTATACCAAACAAGAGCCCAAAACTACCCCAGAGTGTGAAGTCTGATAAAAAATGGAGTATTAATCCAGCGACAAGCACCGAGATAAAGAAAACAATTATTATTATCTTATTTCTGAAACCAAAGAAAGTCGCCCTTTCTTCTTCCTTTACAATATCACCTATCAAGGAATTCCACGGGGGACCGGTAATATTTCCAAAAATAACATATAATGTGAATAAACCAATCAATAATAAAGTATTTTTCGTAAGTATGGGCAGCAAGAACAACGGGATAATGGCAAAAGCTTGTAATAAAACAAAAATTACTATGAGTTTTTTTCTGCTTTTAATCTCATCTGTAAGTTTTGCGCCTAATAACTGAAAAAGCGACCCGATAAAATAAGGAAATGAAGAAAGCAGCCCTATTTCGGAACTCGAAGCGCCCAAACGAAGAGCAAAAGGAATCAAATACTGTTCCCCGAAACCAGCCATAACATTATAAGCAGAACCATCAATAATCGAGTATTTTTGCGTTTGCTTTATCTTCGCTTCCAGGTTTTTATCGCGATGTTGCGTCATAATTTTAGCAACTCCATACCACTCATTCGATCTCTATTCCAATAGGACAATGGTCTGAACCCATTACATCACTCATTATAAACGCTGATCTTACGTTATCCTTAAATCCTTCATTCACAAAGAAATAGTCGATTCTCCATCCAACGTTCCTTTCACGGGCGCGCGTCTTGTAATCCCACCAGGAATAATTTTCACCTTCTTCGTTGAACATCCGAAAAGTATCCACATACCCGTGTTCAATCAATTTGTCTATCCACGCTCTCTCTTCCAGTAGAAATCCGGAGACCTTTTCATTCTCCTTTGGTCGTGCAAGGTCGATCTCTTTGTGCGCAGTATTTACATCTCCGCACACGATTATATTCCTTCCTTTCTCTTTGAGGTTATCTGCATAGGCTAAAAACGCGTCGTAAAAATCCAGCTTGTACTTCAACCGTTCCCTGGACATTTTCCCGTTCGGGAAATAAATATTAAATAGAATAAATTCATCGAAATCCGCGATTAAAATTCGACCTTCATTATCGAATTCTGCGATTCCAAAACCTCTCTGAATGCTCTCCGGTTGCATTTTAGAGAGTATTCCAACTCCGCTATAGCCTTTTTTCTCCGCTACCGAAAAATATGCATGATATCCCTCCACACCCTTGATGTCTTCAGGAATTTGTTCTTCGTTAGCTTTAGTTTCCTGGACACATAATATGTCCGGTTTCTCCTCAAGAAACCAATCCATGAACCCCTTTTTATAAATTGCCCTAATCCCATTAACATTCCAACACAGGATTCTCATAAAAGCTTACCGCCTTTCAATTTTCTCATAATATTAGCCAGTTCTAATTTATAGTTGTCTCACCAAAAAATCCTGGTCTGTTCAAAACCGGAAATATGGAAACCCAAGCGTTTATTATTTCCTCGGGCATTCCATCTTCCCGAAACTGAAAACATCATCAATTTTCTCGTAGAGTTCTCTAACTGAATCAAATATTCTGTCAGCATCGCTAAGCTGGTCCTTTGTAAAACCTTCATTTCTCAATGCTATAATGTATAATCCAGCTATATGCGCTGCTTCGATATCGTAAGGGCTATCTCCAATAACCGTTATCCTTTCTATATGTGGACAGCAATTTCGTGTGGCAGCTTCAAATATATCCGGTGCAGGTTCAGTGCGTTTTACATCATTAGCTGTAATATAGCCAACTATTTCATTACCGATCTCCAGCATTTCAATGAAATACTCCACCACAGTTTTCAGGGCAGAACTGGCGAGAATAATATTCACACCCCTTTCCGCGAGAGAACCTAACAATTTCTTCGCGCATGGAAATGGTTGAACGTTAGCAATGTATTCATCCTTAAAATAATTAAACTGCCGATCAGCGATCTTTCTACCAATTTCACCAGCGTCTTTCTTGCCGAGGTGGTTTTCGACTATTTCAGAACCCCCCATTCCAATATCCTGCATCATTTTCTTTATAGGAAAATCGTAACCAAAATCAGCGAAAGCTTTCTGCCATGCTAAAGCGTGGGATTCCCTTGAATCAACCAGTGTACCATCTACATCGAAAAGAGCACAGTGAAATTTCCGATCCATCATCTATCCGACTAATGGCTTTCTTCAAGTTCAGTAATTTCTTCCTCAGTGAAAAGGTAATCTTTCATTTCCTCTGCAAGAGCTTCATCGTTCCTGCGCAGCCATTCCATCAACATGGCGGCATGTTCCTTCTCCTCGTCCCTGTTGTGCTCGAGGATCTTCCTCAGTGATTCATCCTCTGTAGCGTCAACTCTCTGCTGGTACCAGTCCGCAGCTTCGAGTTCTTCCTTCAAAGACAATGCAGCGCGGTGCCAATCGAGAGTTTTTTTCGATAATTGCTCCTTCGATTCATGCAATCCTGAATAATCCATTTTTATCTCCTTTGGGGAAAAACAAGTGGCTCCAGAATATTGAACCACTTGCTCTTTCCTATATATTAAACGTTTACATTACTCCCAGCGGGAGAGATCAATAGGTTTTACACCACACCTCGAAATATCCTTGTGGGTGAGCGCATGATGGGCATAATTCCGGAGCTTCCGGACCTTCATGGATATATCCGCAGTTGTTGCATTTCCATTTTACCACTCCATCTTTCTTGAAGACCTTGCCTTCCTGGACATTTTTGAGGAGTTCAAGGTACCTGGCTTCATGGGCTTTCTCCACTCGGGCAATCGCCCTGTATACGTCCGCTATCTCATCGAAGCCCTCTTCCTCAGCGATATCGGCAAACATTGGATAGAGCTTCGTCCACTCTTCGTTTTCACCTTGCGCTGCCGCTTTCAGGTTTTCGATAGTGTCGCCTATTACCCCTGCCGGATAAGACGCGGTAATCTCAACCATACCGCCTTCCAGGAACTTAAAAAAGCGCTTAGCATGCTCTTTTTCGTTCTCAGCGGTCTCGAGGAATAGATTCTGTATCTGAACATACCCCTCCTTCTTGGCTTTGCTGGCAAAGTAGCTGTATCGATTTCGCGCTTGTGACTCACCTGCAAATGAAGCAAGAAGATTCTTCTCAGTTTTTGTTCCTTTGATACTCTTCATTTCATCTCCCTCCTGTCAGCTATTCTTCCATAATCCGTGAATATTGCAGTGTTCACGCGCATAAACATGTTCAGCGCAACCTGGGCAAACATGGAAATGGGCTTCGGGTTTGTCTCCTGCTTTCAAGAACTTAACCTGAATCCTGTTGCATTTCTCGTCAACAAGTTCTATCCACTCGATATGGTGTTTTTCCTCCATAGGATGAGGAATACTGCCAACCTTAACAGTGACTTGATCGCCATTAACTTCCATAACAGGAACGTGTTTTTCCTTTCCTTCGTCTGTGCCTTTGGCTTCCAGCAAGACCATTGGTTCACCACAGCAAACCAACTCACCTACGCCGCCGTCGAAGACCTCAATTATGTTTCCACATACCTCGCACTTATATACTTCTAATCTTTTAGCCATTTTTTATCACCTCATAATTTTTTATGACAGAGCCACCAGTCGAAACATTCGTACTGCTTGGTTCTTTCTTTTGCTGTTTTTTCATCTTTTGGTGGTGGTATAATAACGCTATCTCCGATTATACCATTATTGGGCCAATCAGCAGGCATAGCAACCTTCTCCCTATCAGAGATCTGCATTGCCTTGACCACCCTGACTATTTCATCCAGGTTTCTCCCCAACTCCTGCGGGTAGTAAAGGATAATCCTTATCTTTGCCTTGTCATCGACTACGAACACCGCGCGCACGGTATTGGTTCCTTTTCCCGGGTGAATTAATCCAAGGGTATCCGCAACCTCTCCGGTATCAGCAATGATAGGGAACTCGATCTCCACGCCCATATTATCCTTGATCCACTCAGTCCATTTCATGTGGGCGAAAACCTGGTCAACACTTAACCCGCAAAGCTCGCAGTTGAGTTCCTTGAATTCTGCATATCTCTTCTGGAAAGCAACGAACTCGGTCGTGCAGACAGGTGTAAAATCACCCGGATGACTGAAAAGCACGAACCACTTGCCTTCAAAAGCCTCTGGAAGAAGCATCATCCCGTGGGTGGTTTGAACCTCCATCTCCGGGAAGTCATCTCCCAATAAAGGCATCCCATAGTCATCATCATAATAATCACACATTTTTCCTCCTCTTTTGTTTCTTTTTAGATTTCTGGCCAAAAATTATTATCGTACCATACACTTTCCGTCAGTTCCTTATCTATATCTGACAGAAAAGCCAGGTGGTTTTTTTCCCAGTTCGCCAGCCATTGGTAAATTTCCTTCGCGATCGGGTCTTGGGATTTATCAGCGCTTTCCGAATAAAACTGGATCGCCTTTTCTTCGAGAGCCATAGCAGCTGATATCGCCGCAGCCTCATATCCCGCCCCTGATATCTCTTCCTTTACTTTTACTGTAATGATGTCAGGACCAAAGTCCACAGGTTTTTCATCCAGATCCGCGGGTTTAAGCTTGCCCTCATTCCTTAAGTTCAAATACTGCTCCTGCAGCATATTAATATGCATCTCCTCCTCATCCGCCAGGGTCTGAAATAACTTGCGAATGGTTACATTCTCAGTCCCCTTCGCTGAAGCCATATAGAACGCTTTGCCTTTATATTCGAAGAGAATAGCGCTTTTTATAATATCAATTGCGTCGTTTTCTAACATTCTTTCTCCTCCCACTCTCAATCATTTTCAACAATTCTGAAATTGGTCTTCTTTGCTTTGCAGATCGGGCAACGCCAATCATCCGGTAAATCTTCAAAGGAAGTTCCGGGGGCTATTTGCCCCTTCGGATCGCCATTATCACATATATACTGATAACCGCACATCTTACACTTACAGATACTCATCTTATTTCCTTTCTTGACTTTTCTCAGCTTTTTTCTTTTTATAATCTTCTATCGCGGCATGAAGCGCGTCCGCAGCAAGATTAGAACAATGCATCTTCTTTGGAGGCAACCCATCTAATTCACAAGCTACATCGTTACGAGTAACCTTCATCGCTTCGTCAATGTGCATCCCTTTGACCATCTCAGTGACCATACTGCTGGTTGCAATAGCAGAACCACAACCAAAAGTTTTAAACTTGATATCCGTGATAATATCGTTCTCAACTTTGATATATATCTCCATCAGGTCGCCACAAACAGGATTACCTACTTTTCCATATCCATCCGGATTCTCGATAGTACCGACATTCCTTGGTTTCAGGAAGTGGTCCATGACCTTATCGCTATATCCAATCTGTTCAGCCATTTAACTTTCCTCCTTATTTATATTGACATAATACATAATTCGTGTTATAATAATTTCAATACATTTTTATAATGGCGAAAGCATTCTAAGTCTTTCAATCGTGCCCTTCACCGCCTCGATGATCCGTGGAACCTGCTCCATATTATTGGCTCTCCCCAGCGTAATCACCATGGAACCATGAGCTTCCTCGTGTTTCAAACCTATCGAAAGCAGCACCCTGGAAGCTTCCAGGGTCTTCGAGGAGCAAGCTGAACCGGTAGCGATTTGAATACCATAGATAGTATCCATACTGAGAAGAATGCTCTCTCCTTCTATTCTGCTGAACCTGAAGCTGGCATGATGAGGAAGCCTGATCTCCGGGTGTCCCGTCAGGTATGACTCATCGACTTGCAGAATACCCTCGATCAACGCATCCCTTATTTTTTGAAGCCTTGGACTTTCCGCTTCCATCTCCTCCTTCGCTATCCGCGCTGCTTCACCCATGCCTACTATGCCAAACAGGTTCTCAGTTCCGGAACGTATACCGAATTCCTGTCCTCCACCGGGTAGAACCGGTAACAGCTTCACACCAGCTTTAACATATAAAGCCCCTACTCCCTGTGGACCATAAATATCATTTGAAGACAGCGTCAGCAGGTCTATTCCATCCTCCTGAACGTCTATAGGAATAAAACCGGCGGCAGCGGTTGCATCAACATGAAGATAATTCCCATTCTCATGAACGATCCTGCTTACTTCTTTTATCGGTTCAATTGTACCGATCTCATTATTTGCGTACATTACTGATGTCAATACAGTTTTCTCATTTACAATTTCGCTGATTTTATTTAGATCTATCAGACCGTTCTCATCCACATCAATGTTGTTCATAACGAAGCCATTTTTAGTGAGTTCCTTCATAGGATTCACTACCGAGATATGTTCTATCACGCTTGCGGCTATCTTGTTCCCTTTAGACTGGTTCCGTAACACTGTTCCTTTTATTGCAAGGTTATTGCTTTCAGTTGCTCCACTGGTAAATATTACCTTATCCTTTTCATCCGCATTTATTAGTGCCGCAACTTTTTCACGGGCTTTTTCAACTGCGCGCTTCGCTTCCAACCCTACTGAATACAATGAGGATGGATTCCCGATCTTTTCGTTCAAATAGGGTTTAGCATACTCTAATACTCTATTATTGACCTGTTTTCCAGAAGCATGGTCCAGGTATATTTTCTCCATCTTACCTCCTCATTATAAACCATATATCTTAAATATTTATTATAGCGTCGGCATCCAGGGCAAGGTCGTTCAGAGTTCCCGCGCCTGCAATCGTAGCTTCTTTGATAAACCTTTCTTTTGGAATTCCCAGGAGTTCAGCGCTTTGCTGGCATAAATATAGCTTTACACCTTTAGCAATAGCCTGGTCTATTACTTCTCTAAGAGTGGGGAAATTTCCCAGTTTAACCTTTTCCGCTTCGCCTTTTTTAAGTGCGGTGATTCCTTTTATCATAAAGAATATATCGGCTTCAACGTCCATTGCCCTTGCAGTAGTAGAAAGGATGAAAGGGGCGTACAATCTTTCCGGTGTATCCAGACCGCTTGTTTGAACGTAGAGAATTCTACTCATTTTTCATTCCTCCTCATTTTCCTTTTTTTATGTAAAAAGTCAATATTATTCCTTCTTTCTTGAATTTGATTATCTTATGACCTGCCCTTTTTGCCCATCTTTTAATATCTTCTTCCGCTGCAGGGTCATCCGCCTCCACTTTCAACACATCTCCTACTTCAAGACTCTCCATCTCTTCTTTAGTCATAGATATAGGCATTGGGCAATAGAACCCCACGCAATCCAGTTCGTGGTCATACTGCGTTTCGTCTGCCATAAGTATCCTCCTCAAAATAGCATTGTGACCTCCTCATTATTCTGAGGAGGCTGGTGCCGTAAACTTCCTTTGTAATAGTTCTCTATCGAACATAAACAACCCGTTACCTTCCTTGCCAACGAGTTTCATTCTCTGGACTATCTCGTCTGCAGAAGCCTCCTCTTCAACCTGTTCCGAGACGAACCACTGCAGAAATGCATTTGAAGCGTGGTCTTTTTCTGAGATAGCAAGGTCCACCAGACCGCTGATCAAACTCGTAACCTTTCTCTCATGCTCCGCGACATTCTCGAAGACATCCAGTGGTGAATCCCACTTGCCAGGGGGCGCTTCAATATCCTGAAGTATTACTCGTCCGCCTCTCTCGTTTATGAAATCATAGAATTTCATAGCATGCATCATTTCTTCCTGAGCTTGAACCTTCATCCAATTGGCAAAACCCTTCAGTCCAGTATCCTCGAAATATGCAGACATAGAGAGGTATAAATAAGCCGAATACATCTCACGGTTTAGCTGCCTGTTCATTGATTCCTGCATTTTTGCGCTTATCATTATTCTCATCTCCTATTCAGTTTATTAATTAATCAGCTGATACAACTTCCTTGACTTCCGGAACGTGCTGCTTGAGTATGCGCTCTATACCCATCTTCAGAGTCATCTGGCTCATAGGGCATCCATGACAGGCTCCTGTCAATTTAACTGTCACAACGCCATCATCTGAAACGTCGACCAATTCTACATCTCCACCATCAGCCTGTAATGACGGTCTTACTTTTTCCAGTACTTCCTGTACTTGTTCTTTCATTTTTCCTCCATATTAATTTGTTTTTTTGCCTATTAAATTATAGGGATTCTCCCATCTTTTTGCCGGTTTCCTTGAATTTTAAGAGATCCTCTTCACCCGGTCTGTACTGGATCTTCTCCCCGCTTTCGAACAATTCCACTCCTGCAGCCTCCATTTCCTTTTCCATATCTTCTACGGATTCGCCGCTCCATCCGTATGAACCAAAAGCATAGCCAATTCTATTCCTGAATTTAAGACCCTTGAAATAATTCAGGAAGGCAGCCATGGTAGGCAGCATGCCCCGGTTCAATGTTGGTGAACCAACCAGGACTGCCTTGCTGAAATGTACGTCTGTTATAATATCCGAAATATGCGATGACTTGAGGTCGCGAATAGAAACAGGGATACCGACCGACTCCAAACCTTCGTACAACGCATAGGCTATCTGCTTCGTAGAACCCCACATACTATCATAAACAATAACAGCTCTCTTGTCTGATTCATAATTTGACCATTTCTTGTATTCGTCAATAATATCCGCAATTCCAGTACGCCATATAATTCCATGGCTCGGGCATATCATTTCAATTTCCAGCTTTCCTACGGCTTCCAGCGCTTTTTTCACCTGGTCGCCGAAAGGGGTAACAATATTAGCGTAGTACTTCGCCGCCTCCTCATGAATGATTCCCCATTCGAGTTGGTCATCGAATCTCTCCGCAGACGCAATGTGCTGTCCGAAAGCATCATTAGAGAATAGTAGCTTAGTCTCCGGGCAATACGAAACCATAGAATCAGGCCAGTGAACCATAGGTACCTGCACGAAATGAAGCGTATGCTTTCCAAGTTCAAGAGTATCTCCGGTTTTCACAACATGTAAATTCAGCTCATCTTTGTAGTGCTTTTTCAGCCCTTTTTCGCCCTGCACGGAAGTGAATACTTCAGCATTCGAAGCAATCTCTTTCATCGCAGGGAGCCCACCAGAATGATCCATTTCAACGTGGTTGGAGATTATATAGTCGATCTTGGAAGGGTCAATGATATCGCGGATCCGTTCGAGCATTTCAGGAACCATGTATGATTTTACAGTATCTATCAGAGTAACCTTTTCATCCATAATGAGATAAGCGTTGTAGGTTGTTCCTCTTTGAGTAACGTAGCCATGAAAACTGCGTATATCCCAGTCTATTCCTCCGACCCAATATATATTGGGCTTGACCTCAAGTGCTTTCATCAATACTCCTCGATCTTTTCAAAATCTTCTTTTCCAGCGCCACAAACGGGACAAACCCAATCTTCAGGTAAACTCCTAAAAGGGGTGCCTGGGTCAATTCCATTCTCCGGGTCGCCTTCTTGAGGATCGTAAACATAACCACATACCGTGCATTCGTATGCTGCCATCTTTTTTCTCTCCTTTTTGGGTGTTTGTTCAACTTTCTTTTCTTTAATATATGTCGGGGCAGTCTTTGGTGACTTTCCCCCTTTGATCTCATGGTAATACGCATAGGTTATCGGTTCAGCATCACTCAAGGTTTCCGCCGCAACGAGATCACCGATGAACATAGTATGAGTACCAACATCAACACTATCAAAAACCTTCACTTCAAGATAACCAACCGCGTTGTTTAATACTATTTTGGAACCCGTTTCACCAACTTTATACTCAACGTCTTCGAACTTATCCAGATCCCTCCCACATTTGAATCCAAAAAGACCAATCAGTTTCATTGGAGCTTCTTGAGAGAGAATAGAAGCTGAAAATACCTTGTATTTGCTAATGAACTCATGAGTATAGTTCTGTTTATTTATACAAACCCCTACTCTCGGGGGATCAGCAGTTACCTGGATAACGGTGTTCGCGATCTGCCCGTTACAGTCATCATCCTTACCCGACGTTACTATGTATAATCCGTAACTTATTTTATGAAGCGTTTTTAAATCCATCGTTCTTTCCTTCTTATACCTTAACTTGCATTGATTTTATTCTATTCCTGTCAGGGCTTTTATATATTGAAGTCTCTCGTATTCTTCCGGTTTATCACTCAGTACTTTGCTCATTTTTCCCCGGAATTGCTCTACAGAATCGAAGTTATGTTTGTTCATCCAGCCTTCCAACTCCTCCCTGATGGACGAAATTTGCTTTAATCCATTGAGATAAAGGGTTGAGCAAAGCTGAACAACTGATGCACCGGCAAGCAGCTGTTTTATGGCGCCAGCGCTGTCATGGACTCCCGTGGAAGCCGCGAAGTCACAATCGATAAGACCGTTCAGCAAAGCTATCCACCGTAAAGACACACCCATATCCTCCGGTGAGCTGAAATTATATGCATGAGTCAACTCAAATTTTTCAATATCTATATCTGGCTGATAGAAACGGTTGAATAGGACCAAACCGGAAATTCCTTTACGGCAAAGGTCCCGCGCCATTCTGGCTATCGATGTAAAGTTTGACCCTATTTTCGCCGCGATAGGTATATCGACCTGCTTTTTAACCTGACCAATTATATTAAAGTATTTCTCTTCAATATCCTTAGCTGTCAATTCGAAGTCAACGGGCATCATAGAAATATTCAGTTCAATTGCATCTGCTCCCGCAAGCTCTATCTGTTTAGCATAGTCAACCCACCATTCGCCTGAAATACAATTCAGACTGGCGATAACGGGCACTGGTACAGCCCTCTTCGATTCCTTTATCAGCTGCAGATAGTGGCGAGCCCCTGATCCCATTCCTATATTTTCCAGATAGTTATAAGCCTCGGAGTGGTTGAACGGTCCAGCGCTTTTCTTCATTTGGTCCGTATCAAACTGTATTTCCTCCTCGAACAAAGATTTCAGCACTATCGCACCCGCGCCAGCATCATAACATAACTTCACGCCCTTGCTGGTTTTTGTTAAACTGCAACTTGCAACCACGAAAGGATTACTCAGCTTCAATCCCAAATATTCTGTAGTCAAGTCTGCCATTATCATTCTCCAATATAAATTGTACGCGCCTTTATCTGAAACATTGACAGATTCAAAAGTTTTAAATTAATAACACTATATATAAAATTCACAAAATATGGACAGAATTTATTCATTTTGAATATTATTTGCAAGTAATTTTTATTATTTTTTTCTGCTGTTGCCATCATAATTAATTTGACCATTACGAGTATAAATATTTAGTATAAATCCACTGCATTCAATTGTAGTAAATAGAGCGTTTCTTGTTGCCATCTGACCTTCTCAGGTCTTTGAAGTTCATAGAAAACATCAAACCAAAAACAGCCCCGATCATTGTACTTATCATAGGACTGTTTGTCAAAACACAAGTTCCACCAGAACAACTAACCATATAACCTGCTAAGAAACCTATGATCCCTCCCATTACTATACCCAGGATTACGCTAATCATCGTTTCCCATTCCTTTTTTTTGTATTTTTATTAACACTTTATGCTATGGTAATTAAATTCCTAACTTCTTTCTCTTATTTTCAATGTGCTGAATGATGCCTTCAACAGCTTTGACCGGGTCCTGTTCGACATTCAGCAAGCCACCAGTGATATCCTTCAAATCCTTGGTAAGGAGTCTGACCAGGTTAGGCGCACCTGTAACTGTTGGCACAGGATTTACGTAAGTATATAATCCGAGTGCGAGCGCGAATACAGCGTCAATTGTAGCTTTCTGCTCCATGTATTCGGGGGCTACAGCCGCGACTGGCAGATCGGGGATCGGCACATCACCGAGCGCTGAGGATATAGCAGCAAGAAGATCCGCGATTCTCCCGGTATCGGTACAGGTTCCATAGCTCAGTACGGGAGGGATATTCAGTTTTTCACACACAGCTTTCAAGCCGGGACCCGCAAGTTCCCTGGCTTCCAGCTTGCATAGACCCGCAACCTGCATGGCAGCGTTTCCGCATCCCATCGATAACACAAGAATATCCTTTTCAATCAATCCCTTCGCTATCCTGACGCTGTGGACATCCTGACCCGTATCCCTGAGTGATGTACATGATACAAGACCAGCGACTCCTCGAATAGCCCCATTCTTGATCACTTCAAGGAGAGGATCAAGAGTGCCGCCAAGCGCTTCGACAATACTCTCTGCGGAGAATCCGACTATCGCTTCGTTCACCGGTAATCCACCGACAGCTTTAACCGCACTCCTGCGAATCTTGAAATTGTCAATTCCCATCTGCAATAACTCAGCAGCCTGCTTGCGCGCTAACTCAGGTTCATAATTTACACGTTCATTTACTCCCTCAAAGGCTACAAGTTCACTCACCGGCACCAATTTGAACTTATACTTCTCCGCGTATATCGGGTCAACTGGCATGGAGCAGTTCATATCAGCGACGAAAACATCTACGCTGCCACTGGAGAGCACGGCTTCCTGCATAATCCAGTTACCAGTAAAACCATAAAAGACATCATCCATCTGCCATCTCTGGATCATTTCCTGGCCAGTTTCGATATTCGCGATTACTCTCAGCCCTTTTGCTCCGACCAGCCTTGCTTTTTCCTGCCATTCATCTTCTCTTGCTAATTGGACCATGGCAAATCCCATGAAAGGTTCGTGTCCGTTCGGGAGTATGTTTACATAATCGGGATCCAGCACACCAAGGTCAACGCGCATTTCGTGTGGACGCGGGATTCCAAATAGAATGTCCTGGCAGTACTCGTTAACGATCTGGCTCTGGTATGCCATAGCAATCCCCAGGCGCATAGCTTTTAAGGCTAAACTTACATAATAACCATCAACGTTTGTCAAACATGAACTGGAAGCTAACATCATCTCTCCGTAAATTCCCCCCGGGTAAATATCAAGCTTTCTCCAAACCTCTTTTCGTTCCTCCGGGACAAGCGCTTCCACGATTTGGCTGGGTTCGTAGTATTTCCTGTTGAAATCAGCTTCAACAAAATCACAAAATTTCAGCGCGATTTCATTAATGGAACCTTCGTTGTTTATTCCTAATCTTTCCGCAAATGTTTTAAGCTTTTCGGGTTCCTTTATCTCGAAGGGAGTCAAACTATTAACAGTTGCCCTCAAAGTTTTTATTGTTTGATCACAATGGTAATGATACGTTGAAGCTCCCATAATATTTCTGAGTAACATCTTCCTCATCGCCATACCATCGCCTGTAATGCCGCATACACCTCTCTTATCCTTGGCAACATCAGCCCTGCAAGGACCATTTGAACATAAGTCGCATCTGACGCCCCCCATACAAAATGCGCATCGCTGATCCGGATTTTTACCCAAACCCTGAGCCTCGTAACGATCCCAGATATTGTTAATACCATCTTCTTTTAGTTTCTGGTACATCTTCCTTACCGATTCATGATGGGAAATTCTTTCATTATCCATTATATTTCCTCACTTTTTAATCCTTCTTTGTGTGGTCTATAATATTCTCGTTGACTCTTTAGGTTTTGGGACCTTTACAACCAGGATATTCAGCATTTCGTTACTTTCATTATACCAGCAATGAGGTATCCTGGCAGGGCTTTCAATAAGAGTATCGGCGGTAACATTTTCTTTTTCATTTCCAATTTCGATAATCCCATCACCATTGATAACATAGAAAAAAACGTCAACGGGAGTTACATGCCTCTTAAGGGATTCACCGGGTAATAAAGAAATATGCACAACCTCCGCGTTCTCAGTGTCATATAGCCTGCGAGCATCAACCCCATGTGGATTTTTAGATATTTTAGTATTCTTTACTTCAGTTATTCTCATTTAAATCTCCTTCAGTTTTCTTCTTTATCTTACCATCTATGCTAATGTTAATAATACTTAATTGAATATTTTTACCTGCTTCCTTTAAAGCATTTCTTACAAGGCTGATCAAGCCAAAACAACAGGGTACTTCCATGTGAACTATGGTAATCGATCTGATGTCATTGAGTTCGAGTATTTGTTTGATCTTTTCCTCGTAGTAATCCGCATCATCGAGTTTTGGGCACCCTACCAACAACACTTTGTCCCTTAGAAAATCCTCGTGAAAACTTGCGTAAGCGAATGGGGCGCAATCCGCTGCTATTAAAAGATCAGCGTTCTGTAAAAAAGGCGCGTAAGGTGGAACAAGCTTTATCTGTACCGGCCAATGCCCTAACCTGGACACAGCTTTTGGTAAAACTTCCGGTTCCGCTTCACACCTTTCCTTCTCCCCTAAATCCATTAATTTAGAGCCCTGGCATCCGCACATCCTGCCCGACCCCTCCTGCTCACTGCTAAGAAACTCCAAAACATCAAAATCGATGTTGTTCTCTCTCAAATAATCTAAAGCCTCCATCATCAATTTATGCTCTCCGTGATCCCTCAAGTGCTTGAGATGCGCAAGTATGACATTCCTACCTTGATCAACGATATTCCTCATAACTCTTCTTTCATCGTATTCTTCCGCTTCCCTTTCTTCTATACTGATAGCACCTTCGGGACATTCGCCGATACAAGCTCCCAATCCATCGCAGAATAGGTCGCTCACCAACCTGGCTTTACCATCGATTATCTGAAGCGCCCCTTCCGGACAGTTTGGAATACATAATCCGCATCCATTACACTTCTCTTCATTAATCTTTATTATTTTTCTCCTGGCTTTACTCAACTTCTACTCCCGTTCAACTCTTCGCTGCTTTTTCTTCTTTTTCTTTCCTCAAGCATTCCGGACATAACCCATATAGATATGCTTGTACTTCGTTCACTTTACACCCTTTTATGAGGCTCTGCTTAATGATAGGGCAATCCGGTGGGCAATCCAGGGCAATGTTCAGAATCTTGCCGCAGCTTGTGCAAAGAAGATGATGATGTCCTTCTGATTTAGGCTCAAAACAAGCCTCACCTCTCTTTTTTATCGATAACTCCTCGACCTCGCCGATCTCTATAAGTTTCTGCAGTGTAGAATAAACAGTCGCCATCGATATAGAAGGGAACTTACTCTTTACGTAATTATGTATCTCTTCGGCGGTCAGGTGATCGTTGACCTTAACAATATACTCCAATATCGCCACTCTTTGCGGAGTTACCTTGACACCCTTTTCCTTCAATCTTCTAACTGCTTCATTCATCATAGTAACCTCTTCAATTTGTTCATAATACATCTTATTAATCATTTCATTATTAATTCGGTTTAAAATTTAGTTAAAAATAAGTTGCTATCAAGAAAAAAAATTAAAAAATAACAATTCTTATTTAAATCTAAATGTAATATTAATTAAGAATCATTCTTTGTCAAGTATATTTTGGAAAAAAGAATAAAATTATTTAAATAATAATTCTTATAAGATTATAAATCATTTATAATAAATGAGTTAGGAAATTTACGTTGAATCAATTGAAGACTATTTTACAAATTAATGAATACACCCTTTAGGATTACTTTTAAAAAAAGCATGCTAATTCAATGGGCTATTCAGGATATTCGGTTAAAACTAACCGAAGGTTTTCAGCAAATAGTCAGCTAAGGCTTGATGTAAAGTATTTACAGAAAGGATCGCGCAGTGGACATCATCTTTAGGAAGCCCCTTTAGTTCCTTAATAACCAGATATGGTGAAATTTTCGTTAATTCAGCTAAACTCATATTTTTTGCCATCTCTGTGACGACACTTCCACAAGCGATCAAGATACCACACCCGTCAGAAAAAAACTTCGCCTCTTCAACTTTATCATTCACTATCTTTAAATAGACTTCCATGGTATCCCCACACAAACCCTTGATCATACCTTTACCATCAGCATTTTCAATCCTTCCAACATTAAGGGGATTTTTTGATAATTCTATTGTCTTTGAAGAATAGATTTTCTTCATTTCCTCATCTACAGTCCCCTGTAGCCACTCGAATTCATTTTCGGTTTTATCATTCATTCGAATACTAACTGGAATGGTTGACTTGTTGTAATATATCAGCGGTTAATTTCAGTATCATGGTATTCAGCGCTTTTTTAAACTTCCCATTATCCTTATAATAGAGTATTCTATTCGGTTTCAGTTGTGAAAGTGTTCTGACACAAATGAGTTCACCATTTTCTTTGTAACCGCATTTTAACCAATATTGTTCTTTCAATTCGATCTCCTCTGACAGTTTAATTCAATATGTTTTCTTTTCTAATTATCATTAATGCATCATTAATGATAATCATTATCAATTTACTTTATAATATAAGAACAATTTTAAATTTTGTCAACTTCAACTTGGAATTTTGTTAAATATGAATGAAGAAAACAAAGGTAGCTACCTAACAGTTCAAATCTACTCATCAACTACCGTATTCTTAAGACTTCCCAATTTGTCTATTTTTATTTCTATCTCATCTCCTGCCTTCAAAAAAATAGGTGGATCCCTAAAAACCCCTACACCTCCTGGCGTTCCTGTTGCAATGACATCTCCGGGCTTCAATGTTATTGCCTGTGAGATAAAATAGATGAGGTAGTCAACCTGAAATATTAAATTGCTGGTGTTTGAATCCTGCATCAATTTACCATTTACAAAAGTTTTGAGGTTCAGTTTATGCGGATTCCCTACTTCGTCCTTAGTAACAAGGAATGGACCCATTGGCGCGAAGGTATCGAAGGATTTACCACGAAGCCATTGTTTGTCGGAAAACTGGATATCTCTTGCGGTTACGTCGTGAAGGATTGTGTAACCTGCGATATGTTCCATAGCTCTGTCAGCCCTGATATGGCGACCCCCTTTACCAATAACGAACGCCAGCTCCCCCTCGTAGTCCAGCTTCTCGGTGATCCTGGGTTTCACAATAAAATCATCCGTCGCGATTATTGCGGTATTGAACTTTGAAAATAGCGTTGGTCGGTCAGGGATCGGATGTCCTTGTTCTTCGCAGTGGTCACGGTAATTTCTCCCAATACATATCAATTTTTCCGGGTCGAGTATGGGCGCTAATATTTTTACTTCGCTTATATGGTGTACTACTGCATGCTGTCTGAAATTAAGGTAGCCTTCAGAACCTACCTGAACATTTCTGATCTGATCGTACATGCCTCTGACTACATCCATCGCGGAATTGCCTTCCTCGAGTAAAGCGCGCATATTGTGAAGCCAGGGTGGCGCAGATTCATCATAGAAAAAATCGTAGGCATTATCCAATTGAATTACGCTATCATCGAGTCTTATGCCAAGATGTATATGGTCGATTAACTTAAAAGTTGTTAGTTTCATTCGATTCTCCTTCAAAATTCCATGAAAGGGTTGGAATAAATTAATTCATTAATTCGATATAAATCTTTCTTATCGCATTTCCTATAGCTTATTTTTATTATAAAGATATTTACGAAAACATCACTTCCTTATATGAAGCGCAGATAAAACTTTTGATGCAGGTGTCCGGATTGCCTGAAGATCATTGATACTATAATGAAAAGTACCCATCGTACTACTCCTTCCATCTCCCCTTATCATATTCGTTATGAGTTAAAATATGCATTATATATACTATTTTACCTCGACTAAATCATAAGTCCTAACGCCAACTCCCATTTCTTCCGCATATTTAAGCTGGTATTTCCATGGAATATTCGGGCGATATGCTGCAATCTTGTCATCACCAGGTCCGGCTTTGCCTGCAAGAATTCCGTCAGGATTTACATCGGATTGGTTTACGAGGTCTATCGAAGCCTGATCGATCGCCACGGGATCCATGGATGCCACAATACCGACATCCGGCACCAATGGTGGATCTGTATGTGACATACAATCACAATCGGGCACGATATTCAACAGGAAATTGATGAACAAAGGCGGTTTATTCATTTCGTCCAATATGGTTTTAGCTGTCTCAATTGCTTTTTCAAAAAACACGATTGAGTCGGTCTTCCATTGTATCTTCAGCGCTTTCTCAGGGCATATAACTATACACTCTCCGCAACCCCAGCACTTTTTGTGGTCAAAATCCGCCTTATTATCAACTATCTTTATAGCGTTTGCAGGACAAATGTTTACGCATGTACCGCAACCTGTACACTTGTCAACATTCGTGAAAGCAGGCTTAACGTTCGAGTGTATTTTCTGTTTATGGCTTCGCGATGGAAATCCCATATATACGTTTTTAAGCGCTCCCCCGAATCCTGCAAGCATGTGCCCTTTGAAATGAGAGGCAATGATAAAATAATCCGCTTGCTTTACTATTGTAGCTATTTTCACCTTATCCAGCTGCTTGAAATTAACTTCCACTTCATAAAAATCTCTACCTTTAATTCCGTCGCCGATGATAACGGGCACACCGACAGTCTGGTAATCAAAGCCGTGTTTATATGCCAGTTCGGTGCCATCCAAACCGTTATAGCGTTGAGTTCTATAAAGCGTTGTGGTATCGGTAAAAAACGGTTTGCCTCCACATGCCCGAATTCTACTTACTAATTCCTTATAATAATAGGAAGGAATAAAACCGGTGTTGCCCTCTTCCCCCCAATGAATTTTAATACCCGTAAAATCCCCTTTTTCTAATCCGAAAAAATCAAGTTCCTTGAGAAGCTTTCTGATTTTCGCATTTAATTCTTCCCCTTTTTCACCATTTAACCTCAGCAGAAATACTTCAGCTCGATTCTTGTTCATCATCTCTCATTTCTCTTTTTATCAGCTCGAATTCGATATCTTCTTTTTTTCTATTATACTTTTTCTGGTTTTTCTCGGTTCTTACAATTCGAGTTGCGTAATTCATGAGTTCTTCCAATTCACCGCCATCCTTAGCCATGTGATTGAGAACGTTCTTCTGAACATCCAACTGGTTTACACGCCAGGAAGCGTAATGGTGCATGTTCTTCAGTGCGAGCGTAGTGTACCGCTCGTATTCTGACTGCACTTCCTCCCTAATTGGCTGTTTTATCTTTTCTCGAAATACCATGTTTAATAATGCTGATTTGATTATATTTGTCTTCCCGTATTTATGAAAGGCTGTATTCTACCTCAAACATCTGTGATGTTCTTTTTTAAGTTCCATAATATTTGAGTGCTTTCAATATTTCTCAATCATTCACTTTTCCAGGCAATCTTCAGGGTATTAAAACCAAGACATAGAATCTGAACATTTTCCTTCTTTATTAACGTAAGTGTGGGGATGGGGAAGATAATCGTAAATTGACAATAGCAAATCGTCAATCCTGTCTATTTTCATCATATTCCCTCGAAACCCTTTCCAATATCTCCCTTTCCTCCTTCGTCAGACTATCCTCACCGAACAGGAGTATTTTATCTAAAATTTCGTCAACTTCCTTGTTCAGGTTCCTTGGTGGATATTTGGTCTTTGAGCGATCGAATATCTTATATTTCGTTCCGCTGGACCTTGGTTTCCTGATAAACGGAATTAATTTCAGGTAGATAAACCCAATCACCATTCCGCTTAAGTGCGCAAGGTGGGCTATACCATCCCGAGCGCCGAACGAAGAGATGAATTCAAGGGCTCCGAAGATGATCACAAAGTACTTAGCCTTGAGTGGGATCATAAAGTATAAATAAACATATCTATCCGGGTAGGTAATTCCATAAGCAAGAAGTAACCCATAGATAGCCCCTGAAGCGCCTATGGTAGGGCTGCTGTTAAAAATCGCCCATACGATGCCAGCACCGATGCCGGTGACAAAATAGTACTGCAGGAATTTTCTCGTGCCCCAGGTGTTCTCCATCGCGGACCCGAACATCCACAGCGCGAACATATTGAAAAATATATGGAAAAAACCTCCATGGAGGAACATGTAGGTAACGAACTGCCAGAGGTAAAGTTTTTTAAAAGCCATCTCCGGAACAAGAATCAAATATTGTATGATATTAGCCGGGAAGAGTAACTGCATCAGGAAGAACACGAAGTTCGCGCCGATCAATACTTTTACAGCATCGGTAAGTCCGAAGGCAAATCTTGGTCTGTAATATTGAGTTTGGTACATCACTATTTAGGGGAATGATTATTGAATTTATACATACATGGTCGATGCAATTCTAATGTATCGTTTCCGTATCTCTCCAACCGAGCCAGAACGCCGCTATCTCTTTATCCCGGGGCCAATCCACATCAAAAAGGAATAATGAAGCCAGCGCTTTGATTACTTCTTTATCGATTATCGTTTCCTGAACCATCATGCCTCGGGTTACGATTATCTCGAATTGCTCTTCATTAATAAGCCCGAGCTGGTTGAGTTTATACAAGTAACCGTACCCATCTTTTGTGAAATATTGGCGCTCCATAGTACTCAATATCCTGATGGGTCTCTCCTTTAACAGGTCAGAGTAACCGAACCTGTTCTTGCACTTGCTTGTGAAGTTATAGAACCACTCAAGGGCGCCAACAGCTTCAGAATGAGTGTACCCTATCTCTCTAAGCTTATTGATTATGATTTCTCTTTTATCCAGATACTCTTTGTCTTTCTGGCAATTTTCCGCAAGGAATACAACTATGTCTATCAATCT
>JAFGQG010000087.1 GCA_016935765.1 bacterium | reverse complement strand
CTCTATCGGACGAGTTACAAGCTCCTCCATCTCCTGGGGACCAACGTTGCCATAACTCGTGACCACCGAGATCGAAGGGTAAGTTATCTCAGGCATGAGATCGATGGATAACCTGGAAAGCGATACCACCCCTATCAAAATAATGATTATGAAGATAATGGAGGTCAATATCGGGCGATTGACCGGACCCCGGGCGATGCTCATCGATCACACCTCCTTGCGCATGAGGTTATTTTGTTCGAAATTTTCTAATTTCAATTTTCTTTATTCTCGATTATTTACAAGCGCAGTCTAAAGACCTGCGGCTACAGTATCAATTGGATGAATGGATGATTGGATTAATGTTAAAGAAGCACAGCCATACAATTCCAGTTTTATCATTTTTATAATTTCCTAATTTCTATTTTCTATTTTCTGTTTTCTATTTTCTATCTTCTGCCTTCTCATCAGGAAGGATGACGTTGCTGCCTTCTTCCAGTAAATGCTGCCCGAGAGTTACTACCATCCCTTTGATCTTAGGGGATAGGATTTCGGTCTTTTCCGGCGTAACGATTCCGACACTCACGGGGATATAATGCGCGATGGGTTCTTTTTCATCAATAACGAATAAACCGGAAGCGCCCTCCTTATCGACAACCGCCTGGCTGGGAACTACCTGCGTGTTATCCTTCTCGGAAAGCACAAGGTTCACGCTGCAGAACATGCCCGGCTTGAGCATTAGGGAGTCGTTGACGACCTCAATCTCCATCTGGGCTACTCGGGAAGCTTCCTGGACCATAGGCGCGATACGTGAAACCCTCCCGGTAAAGGTCTTTTCAGGGAATGCGTCCACGAGGATCTCCGCGGGTTGGTCAACTTTGATCTGCCCGTAAACACGCTCTACTACTGTAGTGCGAACGATGACCGTGTCGATGCCGAGGATCAGTACTACCGAAGCGTTTGGTGCAAGCAAGCTTCCCTCGTCAACGTACCGTTCCCCAACGAAGCCTGGCTTCGGGGCTATCAAATTGGTGTAGTTCTGCCGGATCCTCGCCGAATTCAGCGCTGCCTGACGCTGCTCTACCTGAGCGTTCGCTAGTTTTATTCGGGATTCAAGAGCATTGAAGTTTGTCGTCGCTGCATCAAGTTCAGAAGGTGAAGCGATACCCTTTTCCTGAAGCGATTGAACACGCTCTAATTCCTGCCTTGCCAGCTCGAATTGAATCTCAACTTCCGCGACATTCGCTTCCGATATCTTCAGGTTCGCCTGAGCCTCCAACACCGCCTGGCGATATTCAGCGTCGTCTATCCTGGCAATGACCTCGCCCTCTTCTACCCAGTCGCCGATCCTTTTGCTGATGTTGATTATTCTCCCGGATACTTTCGGCGCGATGATATATTGGTATAGCGGGAAGATAGTCCCGGTTAGTTTCCTGGTTTCCTGAATTTGCCCGTACGTCGCTTTATCCACTTCAACAGCGACCGGCGGTTTGCCGAACCGGCGGTTCGAACTTTCATTGCTCCCGGTGATGAGCAGAATGATACGCCATACTAAAAAAGCCAGGAATATAACGCCTACTATTATTATAGTTCTTTTTGTTCTTTTTCTCATTGTTATTATTGTTTGTGTTGGTTTTAGTTTATCATATTAATTGTATGAATAATGGCTATAAAAAGTATTTAAAAAATCACTCATGTCAATTTATTTTTAATATATTGGATTATAATATACTCAATTATAAATTCCCTTAGTAAACCCATAACTTTTTATGATAAGAATAGGCAGAATTGTTGATATTTTTAGGACTCAATTTGACAGGTAGAATAAGAAAAATTTTACCTTGACATTGCATGGGAAATGGGTAATATATAACCAATAATAGCAACCATTAATAGGAGTAAATTCCCATCAATTTCGTCATTATATGTATTGACAATAGTATAGTTACATGATAATTAAAGGAGGAAAAATGGAAAAAGGTGTGAAAAAATCGAAGGTACTTGGCGTATTTCTCTTTGTATTCTCTTTTGCATTGATAATTGCTCATTGCTCAATGCTAATTGCGTCAGTTCCCCGGATTATTAGCTACCAGGGTTACCTCACGGATATTGATGAAGACCCGGTTCTCGATGGCGTGTATAGCATTGTATTCAGTATATTCGATGCTGAGACAGGCGGTTCGGCATTATGGAGCGAAACCCGGGATGTGGAGGTCGGCAATGGTCTTTACAGCGTTAACCTCGGCGCGGTATCCTCTCTCGACCTATCGTTCGATGAACCCTACTGGTTGGAGGTGGAATTTGAGGGGACAGTGCTATCCCCGCGTTACGCAATGGGCTCTTCACCTTATGCCTTGAATTCTGGGTGGGCAGAGAGCGCAGGAACAGCGGAATCGGTTGATTGGTCGGTTATAACCGGAATACCCGGTGAGATAACTGATGGCGATGACTACATGAGTGGGGAGGCAGCAGGGGGCGATCTCTCCGGCGCATACCCCAATCCAGCGCTTGGAAGACATAGCGCGGCTGATGGCCAGGTGCTTAAGTGGAATTCATCGCTTGCTCGATGGGTTGCAGCTGACGATATTCTCGGGGAGATAGGCGATGACTGGGGAACTCAGGTGGTGCAGCATACCGCGACGCTTGAGGGGAATGGGACCGCCGGCGCGCCTCTGAAGGTCGCTCAGCAGGGAGCGGTATTGAACCAGGTCCTGAAATGGAACGGCACTACCTGGTATCCCGGAAATGACCTTGTCGGAGGCAGCTCCGTCGGCTCGCTCTCAGAAGTCCTCACAGTCGGAAACTCGGCGGGGATGAACGATATCAATATGAACGGTAACGGCATTCTGAACATCGACTGGTTAAGCTCGGACGATGGTATTGGCTCCAACCTGGATGCCGATTACCTTGACGGCATGAATGGAGCATACTACCTGAACTGGCATAATTTCACGTCTGTTCCAGCGGATATTTTCGATGGCGACGACTATATGAGCGGTGAAACTGCGGGGGGCGATCTGTCGGGCGCTTACCCCGATCCCACGGTTTCAGCACTTCAGGGTGTGGATATTTCAGCCGGTATTCCGGCAACAGGTCAGGTGCTTAAGTACGATGGCGCAAACTGGTCACCCGCCCCTGACGAAACAGGAGCAGGTGGAGGGCTGTGGACAGATCACACTACGTACATCGGACCCAATGATAATGAAAACATGCGGATTTATGACCTGGATCAAACATACAGTCTATATCTTGACGTAGATGATTTTGATGGATCGGGTGTTCGACACGGGATATTCGTTTACAGGGAAGATTACGATGGGATTCCATACGAGGCAGGCACAAGTTTCTGGTACGACCAGGCATTAGCAAATATCGCCGCTTATGACTTTGACGCAGGTGAATACAACGTAGCGATAGGCGGCTGGTCATACCTGGATGATAATTATAGTGCCAGTGTTCTTGGAGCGTTATATAACGGTACTATGTTCGGAGCCCTTGGAGCGCACATGGATGATGACTATTATGCCGGGTATTTTCAGGGTAATGTCCATATTACAGGAGATCTGACCATCGCGGGGTCTTACCCGGGAAGCGGGGGAGTGGCTGGCGGAGTTGGAGGCTCAGGGGAAGCTGGAGGGCTCGCTTTCTGGGAGAATGAGAGTACACTCACTTCATACGAATACTTGTACTGGGACGCGCTGAACCATAGATTAGGTATCGGAGATGCATGCCCTTCAAAAAACTTATCTGTTCCCGGTAACGCTTACTTCGGTGTACTGGATACGGGAGTTACAGTAGAAATAAAAGGTACAAACCAGATTTCTTATCACCATGATGGTATTGTAAATATAGGGAGTCCTGCAAGTTGGCATTTAAGCTTGGATAACAATGAAGTTCACGCTCGAAACGGCTCTGATCCGGGAGACCTTTACATAAACGATTACGGTGGTAATGTATTCATTGCTGATGTCGGCAATGTGGGTATCGGAAGCTATGCTCCGGGGGCAAAAGTCCATGCGGTTGAAGGAGATATGCAGGGTTACCTGGGGCATACCACTACCACGGGAAGCCCCTTATTCACTACAACTCATAATCCGGTGGAGGGCAACTACTCGGGTGTGTCTATGGGCAGTCTGGGACGCCATTTTTCAAGCCTAATCACGGAATCATATTCAGGAGTTTACGGAAACGCCTCGTCGAGTACCGGCACGAATTACGGAGTTTATGGAATATCTTCAGGTCCATCACTGCACTATGGGATTTACGGCTACACTGTCGGAGATTCAGGGATCCCGGTGTGCGGAGTAAGACCCGGATATACAGCCGAATTTGGAGTGCCTCTCAATCCCCCTGCAGGCGCATTCTTCGGTGATAGGGCAGTCGGGGCATATAGTTACGCTGATGGGGGGGAAGGCGTTTATGGAAGCTGTAGTCATGGTTTCGGGGATGCTATCGGAGTTAAGGGTTATGCAACTTCGACAGTGAACACTTATGGCGTTTATGGGCAGGCAGGGGGTACAGCAGTTACTAAGTACGGAGTCTATGCAGTTGGCAATATGGGTTGCTCGGGTACGAAATCAGCAGTCGTTCGTACAAGTGAAGGACCTAGGGAGATGTACGCGATGGAAAGCCCCAACTTATGGTTCGAAGACCTGGGGATCGGCGAAATATCGGGAGGAAGATGCCGGATAAACATGAAAGATGACTATTACGAAACCATATATATCGACGATTCACACCCATACCATGTATTTATTACGCCCCGCGCAAATATCGGCAATTGGTGGATAGAAGAGGATAACGAAGGCTTCACGCTTTTTGCCCCAGATGCAGTTGATGGTTCATCATTCCACTATAAGATAGCAGCGTTGCGCAAAGGGTATGAAGACCTGCGCATGAAGCGCGTTCCAGGCAATTATACCGATCATTTCTTATACCCCGACATTAATGACGTGCCTGATGAGTATAGAGAAGAATGGCTTAATTTTCGTGAAAATCCAATTAATAATGCAGTTCAATAGGAGATAATTGCTTTTTATATAATAGGGGGCGCGTCAGTTTTTACAAGGAAGATAACGTGTCGCGGCTAATCCTCCTGATTAAACGGCACTATTTTTTAACCCAAGTTTCCCCCATTGCGCTTGAAAATAGTAAGATTTTGGCATATTTTAGGGATTTAATTCTTGTAACTCATTATATATCAACACAGTAATTTTTCAATTTCTAATTGTAGTGACCATACTATATTTTTTACTTGACAAGTTTAAAACAATATTGTATATTGTTACGCAAATATTCGTAAGATAAACATAGTAAAGGAGATAGATAGTGTTTATAAGAGAGATTGAAAAGAAAAACAAGGGCTATTCCAAAACCTTCAAATACCATCATCTGGTGGAATCCACCCGCACAAAGGAAGGTCCCCGGCAGCAACTCATACTGAATCTTGGTACTGTTGACCTTCCCAGGAAAGATTGGCCCCTCCTGGCTAATAGAATAGAAGAAATAGTGAAAGGACAACAGAATTTTTACGTAGCCTCCCCAAAGATCGAGCAACTGGCACAATTTTATGCAAGGAAGATCATCGATAAACGCTCCGGTGCAGTCGGAGATATAAAAGACTATCAAAGGGTGGATATAAATAATACGGAGATCAGCGATTGCAGGACTATAGGTTCAGAGTATGCAGCCTATTCCTATTTAAAAAATCTTGAGTTGGACAAGTATCTTGAGGATCATTACTTTAGCCAGCGTCAAATAGATATAGCCTTTCTATTACTGATAGGTAGGATGGTCAGCCCTGGCAGTGAACTTCATACTTATCATTGGGCAAAGAGGAACACTGCCTTAGGTGAGCTTCTTGGGACAGATTTTTCTAAGTTGTCCCAAAATACGTTATATGAGGTCTCCGACAAGCTATATAAACACAAGAAAGGTATAGAGAATTACTTATCGAGTAAAGAGCGGTCGCTATTCAATTTGAAGGAGACGATAATACTATACGATCTGACCAATACTTACTTCGAAGGGCGCTCGGAAGGACTGAGTAAGGCGGATTATGGAAATTCCAAAGAGAAGAGATACGATTGTAAGCTCTTGACTCTGGGTTTAATAATCGATGAGGATGGTTATCCTAAGGCGAGTAAAGTGATGCCCGGTAACCAGGATGATCCCGGTAGTTTGTTAGAGATGATAGATGAGTTGAGGAAGCTTGGCAGTGCGAGGAATGACATTCCCGGCGATGACGGTATAATAACGGTAGTCATGGATGCCGGCATAGCTACCGAAGATAATTTAAAGATGCTTAGAGCAGAAGATAATGATGACCATGATAGAATCCATTATATTGCAGTTTCCAGGAGGAAACCTGATGAATACTTCGCTGAAGAGGCAAAACTGCTAACGGTCAGAAAGGATAAAAAGAATACGATCGAGGTGCAGTTGCTAAAACCTGAAGGTGAGGATGATACTTTCTTATATTGTAAAAGCTCCGCTAAAGGGAAGAAAGAAGAAAGCATGAGGAATAAGTTTGAAAAACTCTTCGAACAAGGATTAGAAAACATAAAATCATCATTGTATAAAAAAGGTGGGACTAAAAACTTCAAGAAAGTCTGTGAACGGGTTGGGCGATTGCGCCAGAAGTATCCCATAGTATCTGCTCATTATAAAGTTGACGTAATCCAGGATAAGGGCAAGAGAAGATCCTATGCAGCTAAAGTTAATTGGGAGTATATCAAAAAAGAGGTGGCGGATAAGAAGTTTTCAGGAAGATATTATCTTCGAACCGACCGGGATGACTTAACCGAGAAGGAAATATTCGATATTTATATTATGCTGAAACGGCTGGAAGATGCATTTAGACACATGAAGACAGACCTTATACTTAGACCAAATTGGCATCAGAAGGATATTCGAGCTGAAGGGCATATCTTTATTACTGTTCTAGCGTATCATGTTTTGAATAGTATTCTTAACAGATTACAGCGATGCGATTACAGCGGGAGTTGGAGAACCATAAAACAAATCTTGAATACACATGTACGCGGAACAATGGAGTTCCCCTCCGAAGATGGAGAGATAACTTATGTCAGAAAATGCAGCAGGCCTAATTATGAACAGAAAAGGATTTACGATTTACTCCAGTTGGGAGAAATACCAATAAAGCCAAGAAAATATAAAGCTTCCTGAATTACATCCACTTAATCTGTAGTGACACAAAAAAAATAACACCCCCATGGATAGGCACTTTCAGAACATTGCTGGGAAACCTGGGTTAAAAAATCAAAAAATGCTTGACTACTAAAATATTTCAATTATATTTTTTGAAAAGGCTTTGAGAAAGCTAACCTATTATTTCAAATGAAGTTATCCGTTATAAATCAGGAGTATATATCCCATGGCAAAAACAAAAATACGGATATTATTAATTGAAGACAACCGG
>JAFGQG010000008.1 GCA_016935765.1 bacterium | reverse complement strand
GCTTAATATGTTGTATAATTAATAGTCTAAAGGGCTTAATGTCAAGTTAAATTAAAAACTGAGCAGGGTAGAATTGTACTAATAGGATGTTATCATGCTGAGACTGATTTGTCAAGTATATTATATATTTATAGTTACAGAATAGTTTATATTAAGATGCCTTGAATTGATGATTGAAGGGCCTTATTTGAATAATCATGCTGTAAAAATATTGACTAAAGCCTAAACACCCTTATATTAAGGCATTATGGATGATATTAAACCAAAAAACCTCATTGAAAACACTCCCGAAAAGTATCTATTGCTGTTCATAATCTTCATTACCATCGCCATTTACCTGCCCCGCTTCTGGGGGACATTTATCCTCTATGACACCCCGCAGATGGTGCTCCGAAATCCAGCTGTAGAGCATCCCTTAAAAGGGATAGTGGAACTCTTCAGGGTTAAACCAGGCATAACATATCAGCCTATCAGGGATTTATCATACCGGTTCGATTTCCTTTTATGGGGGACCTCTTTTACGGGGCTTTTTGCCCACAATCTCTTTCTTTATATCCTGAATATAATAGCATTATTTTACCTGGTGAAATTATTGTTCAAGGACAAGACGATTGCATTCATTACAACGCTGGTCTTTGCGGTGCACCCTCTTCATGTGGAATCGGTGGCCTGGATCGCCGCCAGAAAAGACCCATTATCAGGCCTGTTTTTCGTCTTAAGCATGTTGTTGTTTATAAAGGGCTTGGACAGAAATTCGATAAAATATATACTTGCCTCCTTTTTGGTTTATATACTTGCCCTCCTTTCGAAGGCAACAACCCTATGCCTGCCATTCGTTCTATTACTACTCAGTTTTTTTAGGTATTTCAAAACCCAACAATTCAAAAAAAGCCTTTTATTTCAAGTTCCGTTCTGGCTGGTTAATGTCTTCGGAGCGGTTATGCTCTATTTCGCTGTCGGTTCCATCAAAATGAAATATGAATGGGACAACATCTTCATAAGTGCTTTGAATATTGCGAAGATATTTAAAGACTATGTTATCAAGCTTGTGATTCCCTATAGGCTTTCCCATACGTATCTGGTTGAAATATCCCTTCTGCTCAGGGAACCATCAGTAATATTCGCTCTGATTCTTAGCGCCTGTTTACTTGGATTGATAATATATGGACTGGTAAAGAAGAAGCCTAAAATATGGTTCACTGCCCTCTTGTTCATTGCCTGTTATTTACCGGTGTCAAATATTGTTCCATTATTGATTCAGGCTGACCGGTACATGTATCTTCCTTTGATCGCATATTCGCTAAGTCTCGGATTACTATTAACCTGGATGATTCAAAGGCGAAAAAATATAGTGATCGTTCTAATAATTGTAGTATTTGTGCTGATAGGCTTGAGTTTCAGGAGGGTTGTTCAATGGAAGAATACGGAGACACTATGTATAGACAGTTTAAAATCCAAACGCGCAAGCCCGTCATTATGGTATCAAATGGCGACATACTATAGTCGGGAAGGCATGAGGCAAAAAGCAAAACAAGCCGCTCAGGAGAGCATCAAGGAAATGTCATGGTTCTACCTGCCCTATTTCATGCTGGGGTACTTTGCCGAGGATGAAGGGCAATATAATCAGGCAGTAAAATACTTCAGGACACTTGTCGAAATGAAGCAGGATATTGATGAAAGCGCTGGTAGTGTAGTAAGATTATATTGCAAAATGGGTAGGATCGAAAAAGCGGGGGAGTTCTATCCTATGATAACAGATGGCTCGAGAGAGCATTTATTAGCGCGGATTTGGCTTTCAATGGGAGATAACAGATATGATACTCCTTCGATTTTTGAGACAATAAGAGGACGTGATGACCTCACTAATAACGATTTGAAGATTATTCTTGAATATCTGCTCAATAAAGAAAGGATAGGGGATGCGATTGAATGGGTAACTTCACTCGAAAACAATGATTTAGAGTTCACGATCTTCAGAAAAAAGCATATAAATGGGGAGCAGATAGAAAAAAGCACCGAATTAGGGGTTTTCAAAGAGAGCATAAAGGTGGATCTTAATGATGGCATGTTCGGACTGGCTATGGATAAGAACCGATTCTTAAGGTATTTTGACAGCTCCTATCTGGAAGGATACCTGGGAGCATTGAAGGGCTTTCTGGACAAGGGGCAATATTTCGAAGCATTGCTTTTAATGGAAAAGGAAAAAATTGAAACATATCAAGATGACTGGTATTTTACATTGGCTTCAATATATGATTCACTTTACGTTTATGACGATTCAGCAGCTAAATACTACCGGATGGTCAGTAAGCAAACCAATGAACCGGAGGTTCGGGTGAAATGCCTTGACCGGCTTGAGATACTTGACAGGAGGGAACCGCTACCTCAGCAATATTATGCGGTTGCCATGGAATTTTACAAAGGTGAGTATTATGAGAAAGCGCTTCCCATTTACCTTCAGATGGTTCATATTTTCGGGGAACAGCCAAATTTACTGAACATACTGGGGAATACTTACATAAATCTTGATATGCCGGAACAGGCAATTGTAGCCTGGGAAAGGGCGCTTGTTCTGGAACCAGACCTTGTAGATGCTACTTTTAACCTTGGATTAGCTTATTCAAGGCTGAATAATGAAGAAAAGGCCGCCTGGTATTTCCAAAAATTTCTAATGATTACAAGTGAGACGGACCTTAGAATCGACTATGTAAAAAGATGGTTATTGAGGTTCCGCTAATCTTTGACCATGGTTAATGCTCAAGGGAAGAGAGTATCTGCGCGGCATTCAGACTTTTTGGGGAATCGGGATACAATTTAATGAATTTTTTCAGGAAGAAGCGTGCTTTTTCCACCTCGCCCAGGCCATAATAAAACATGGCATAATTGTAAATTATCTGAGCGTTATTGGGGTCTATCTCCGAACCCTTATCCAGGTAACTCAGCGCATCCTGTGTATCTCCTAACTGAAAACTCACTGAAGCCAGTGCAATAATAGTAGGCAAAAAGCGCGGCTTCAAAGCAAGGTGCTTTTCCAGGTAAAGCCTTGCATTTTCAAGTTCTCCAATCTTATAGTAACATGCCCCTAGATGTTTAAAAACTACTTCTTGCAACCAACCACCCTGACCTTCCAATTCCAAATATTTTGAAAAATATTCGATGGCTTTTTCATACTGTTCCAGTTCCTTGTAGCACAGTGCCATGTTCGTATATAGTGTTTGGTTTTTCCCCGGGTCCTTGAACGGTGATATTTTTTCCAGTTCTTGCAGTAGTTTAAGGGCTTTGTCTGGCCTTCCCGATTCAAGATAATGCGCGGCAAGTCCAAAATTGGGAAGATCAACATGAGGGTATTTACGAATATTATCCTCCCATAAAAGATCGCTGTTCATCCACACTTTAGAGCGGTTAAAGCTGCCAAAAGCCAAAACGAGAATGTACCCTGCCAATAAAATTGAAAGAAAGTTTTTGTAGCGCATTAGCTTGAGCTTCTGTCTGATCTTATCATAATAGACCGTTATAAAATATGAAAATGCAAAAACCGTAAGGAACGCATACCGGTCAGCCCTCTGGGTACTTATTCGCAACAAACCTATCGTAGGGAGCAAGCTGAGAATGAAGAACAAGCCGCTTGTAAAAACAGTCTTGAGTTTCCTTGCAAATTTAAAGCTGATGATTATCCAGGAAAGGATCAGGACTCCCAGGATTGATTTAAGGTATGGGACCGTATCCATAAAGTAATCGGGATACCGGCTGGCTAATTTGACAGGAAGAAATAACATCCTGAAGTAATCAAAGATGTTCGCAAAAATGAACAAAGGAGATATTCCGGGCCAGATCCCTCCGGATGGTTTTATTGCTGAGACGAAGAAGAAAAAGTAAAGGATTATAATAATATCGAAAATCCAAAAAGGCAGTTGTCTTACCAGTATCGTTTTTTTCCGACGGTTTTCGTTTGAATCCTCCCGGAAAATAAAGTCGGTGAGAAGGCCAAACAGGGGGAATATTACAGCGGATGGTTGGGATAAAACAGATAAAAGGTAAAAAAAATAGCATGAAATGTAGGATATAATACGTTTGAAGCTGGATCCCCGATAGGAGCTATTGTACAGGTAAAGAGCCAGGAAGAAAAAGAGCCCCATCAGTATATATTTTCTTCCGGCAATCCAGGCTACTGCTTCTACATGAAGGGGATGAACCATGAAAATAAGGGCAGCGATGAATGCCAGAGTGGGTTTTTTCAATAATTTAAGAAAGAGGTAATAAAGAACGATCCCGATAATCAGATAGTAAATCAGGTTAGCCAGACGGTAACCGTGCGGATTCATCTCCCAGAGTTGGTAATCTAACAGGTATGAAAATTCACGAACCGGTTGATATGTAAGCCCATCAAATCTGGGCACAAAGATCCTTTTAATAACTTCCAGGTTGATATACTGCAAATTTTTATTATGAAACACCATCTGGTCATCCCAATTCGTAAAATTACCCTTTAGGGATGTCCAGAAGACAAGGGAGGTTGTTATGATTAGGATAGTCAGGAATAAAATATTGAGTAAAGAGGTTCTGTTCATCAACTGTTACCCGTGGGAGGTCGGTTTACTGTGAGCGGGTGCTTTCGATAAGCTCATTTTGCTCGGTTAATTTTTTCAGGTGTTCTTCAACCTGGGGGGCTAAATGGTGGTCCGAAGCGTATTTCAGGAAGCTCCGATAGGCATTAATGGCGCTATTGATATCGTTCACATTTTCGTACAAAGCCCCAAGGTTCGCATAGATCATGAAGTTCTTGGGGTCCTGCTGCAATACTACTTTGAAGTGTTTTTCGGCTTCCTCGTAAAATCTCACGGAAAAATATGCAATAGCCAAATTATAATTGCAATCAATATCCAGCGGATTGTACTCCAGGGCTTTTTCCCAGATGGTGACCGCCATGTCGATATTCCCAACCCGGCTGAGCCCCAAAGCGATGGTGTTGTACACCTTGAGATTATATTTATCCAGCAGCAGGGATTCCAGGTAGTACATGTGGGCGGCTCTGTATTCACCCATTTTGAAACGGACATTACCCATGTTGTAGAGTGCTTCGGCCAGTTTTGGTTCATGCCGCAAAGCTTTCCGGTAATATTCTTCGGCTAATTCGAAATAATGCTCATCATAATAAACGGATCCCAGCGCATTATAGGCTTTTGCATAGGTTGAATCCAACTCCAGAGCTTTATTAATGTAATGAAGCTTCTCGGTTCTCTTGGAGGTTTCACCCGCCCGGTACAAAAACCCCGGGGCATATCGGGGATTCACTTTGTTCAGCTGCATCAAAAATACCTTATTAGTCCGAAAGTGACGGGCATTATTGTGATAGATAACCGAACTGGCGAAACAGAGAACGATTACAACTACTGATAATAATACCTTCAAGAGATTCTTATTGCATTTATCCAGCAACATGGATAACAACCAGGTGAAAATAAAAATTGTTCCCAATGAGGGCAGATAAAGAAAATATTCAGCGGTTCCATGTGGTATTTTCAGTATATTGCTTACGGGCAGCAATGCCATCAGAATCCAAAACAAACCGAAGAGTAGCGCGGATGCCTTTTTTCGGAGAATTACCGTGGCTATTACCACAAGAGCAATAAATCCCAGCGCCAAAATAGCCCAGGGGTGTATAATAGACCGTATTGGTTCTATCGTGTAAATGAAGCTTGGCTTAAGAGGAAATATCGTGCGGGAAAAAAGAATGATGATATTTTTCAGTACAGTAAGGAGATTAGGGATAAACTTACCATTAAGAAAAATAAAGGTTCCAATCTGAAATCCGGTGAATATTCCCTTAACCAACAGGTAACCGAGGACGATAAGCGCGGAGAAAAGGTAATATGTTCTTGGGATCTTTGAATCATGAGCGTTTTGCGGAAAACAGAGATCGTAGAGAATGAACAGGAATGGCAAAATTAAGGAGACCTCGTTACTCAGCATTGCAAGAGCAAAGAAGAACAGGGATAGACCATAGTAAAGGATCTCGTTGAGTTTACGTGCATAGATGTAGAATAGCATGGATGCCAGCGCAAAAAAAGCCATTAATAATATGCTCCTGCCGGCAATCCAGGTGACAGCGGTCAGGTTTACCGGAAACACGGCGAATAACATAGCTCCCCAGAATGCGGGTAATGTTTTGCGGAACAGCATCCTTAATATAAAGAATACCATTACTATACAGAGCAGGTTTAACAGGATATTAGTGAGGTGATAGCCCCTGGCATTCAACTTCCAGATAGAATAGTCAAGGATAAAGGAGAGTGTGCTGAGGGGCCGGTAGGTATGATCTTGCGGTTCGTGCGCAAAGTAATTGGTTTTAAAGGCTTCGCTTACCCTGGTGGGAGAATTGAAAAAGCCGGGTTTATTAGTAATCAGATGGTTATCGAGATAAACGAAGTCCATTTTAAGGGCGTGGTATTCAAGTGCCAGGGAGACCAGACACAGCAATAGGACGGAGATCACCGCCAGTAAGGTTTTCATTTACTCTTTACTCCATATTCGAGGGTAATATATCAAGGGAATTATGAATAGAATTAATTAGAAAAATTATCGTTTTCGACCTTGACCCGGGAAAAACGGGAAACTCCGCTATCCGAGGTTACAAATAAAATAGCTTCCACCCATTTTGTTAGGGTTTGAGCATCTTTGGGGATATCTATAATTACGGGGTATTTTCTTGATTCATTAGCGGGGATGGTAATAGATTGGCCTTTATCGAAAAACAGCATTGTTTTTAAATTTTTGGGTTGTATCCAGGAGAGATCACTTATCCAGGACATATTGGCAGTCGGCGAAAAATCGAGGGCGAAATTAATGGTGTCTGTAGGACCATAATGAGGGCCAATATACGATTCAAGGGCGTAATTATGTTCTACGTCATCATTATTGAAAATAGTGATATAGGTTTCCCGTGTTTCTCCAGGTGTATATTTGTATTCCCTGAGGGTAATGGGAGCCACTCCCATTATCCCATCCGGAGGCACGGAGGGCTCACGGTCCAGAAGTGTCTCGAAAAAGTATTTCAGATTTATACCAACGCGGAAACCGGCACCTGGGGAATCCTTCTGTATAGCAGTTTTCATTACTTTGCATATTCCGAAGGTTACCTGATAAGCTTGATTATAGAATTCCGGCTGTGCGGGGATGGTCAGCGTGAAATTAACCTTTGCGGTGTCGCCAGGGGGAACTGTTAGGGTATCTTTGGGATATTCTACCCAACTCTCATCGGGTAAAATAGAGTAACCCTTCAGGTCGCCTAAACCATCACTATCGGTTGCTGTATCAATAACTTCAATAATATAATATGAAGTCGTTTTGGTGTTGTTCGGGATGAAGATGTATATTCCGGCATTTTGAAAGAGGTTGAAGGGTTCACCAGGTTTTATGCTTTGGACGGAAAGCAAGGCAGGGAAGGCCTCAATTCCCAAGGCGTAGATAGAAGGACAGGCAATTAATATCGCTAATGCTACGCTTAATAAGCTGCCTAAAAAGATCCTTTGTTTATTTGCCATAATATTATCTGCTGCAAGAAGTTAACAAGTTTCCTTCATTCGATTTCTTATAATACCGCTCTATATATTATGGAATTAAGGCCATTTGTCAAGAAAAAAAAGACACTAAAATACAAATTTTTACAATTCTTTTAATAAAAAGGCCCTTCTTTTAGTAAGAAGGGCCCTTTTTTTCAAAATAACATAGCTTACGAACTAGTCTTGAACAATGTCCGTATCAGCCAGTTCAGCGCGAACTTCAACTACACACTGGTGAGTGGTAAGATCATTAGTACCAGGGATAGATGCTGAAGATGGTGCCCAATAGCAGAACCATAGTGAGCAGGCGTCACGATGCTGATAGTAAGGATCGAACGCTACAAGGTTCAGACCGGTGCCACCGGCGTCTTTGGATTCGATACTATGATCGAATCTTACATTGGTGGCTTCGACCGGAGTATTGGTGATCATATCAGTCCAGCTTTGGGAAGGGGTAGCAAGAGCGGTAACAGCCGTTTGGTTGTAGGAAGAGATGGCCAGATAGAGCCTGAACTCATCTACGCCCGGGAACCAGAAACCGGTAGTAGTAGTTGTGATCAACATATCCCAGAGGGTTGCTAAACCGCTGACATCTTCACCGGCAGCTCCGTCGCCAACAACCCAGAATGTGAAGTCAAGTCTCACACCGCCGTCATTCTGGAGAATGGGGGCGTCTGTGCCGTCTCCAAAACCAGAAACTTGTGGTTCGGTGTCGAACTCGATTGGACGGAGACCTACTTCATCATCCCCGTCAAAGTACACTGCGGTATGATCCAGGGAGTATGCGATGCCCACCATATAGGCATACACATGAACTTCCAGTGAGAAAAACTCACTACCTGTGTAGGTAAGACGGGGGTTGTCTGCGGCCTGACCGAATAGCGCGCTAGCAAAAGCCAGTACCGTAAGAACAACTAACAACTTTTTCATTTACAACCTCCTTTTTGCAAAAAGGGTTTAAGAATATTGTTTTGATTGTGTCCAAAATAAAAATAATAATAATTGAACTGGTCCCTAAATTACACCTCCTATCTTTCGAGAATAGGTTTCTAAGTACTCCGATTAATCCTTAAATCTGAAACCCAATTTAAAGGGTTAAACGGATAGTGTCAAGAGAAAAAATAGAAAAATCCTAAAATTTCTTTTTCAGTGTATCGAATAATGTAGGTATATCATGAGTATATAGTTTGTCGTTCAGTTTTTATCGGTGTTCATCGGCGGTTTGTTATTAACTACGAACGGTTACGGACTATAACTAACTTATACGGACTTACAAATACTACTTCCTTTAACTTTGTCTTTAAGTTCGTTTATGTTCGTCCGGGTTTGTACCAGTTCGTCGTTAAAGATATTACTACGAACTTACACTAACTGTAACTAACTCATACGGACTTCAAATATATCTTAAACGTAACTATCAGTTGATTTTCATTGCAATACCAGCAGTCATCTCTTTTAACCGGGCATTGTCAACGGGTACCCTAAG
>JAFGQG010000086.1 GCA_016935765.1 bacterium | reverse complement strand
TAGATTAAATTTATAAATAGGAAATTTTTCAACAAGCTATGATTTAACACATATGATGTAATTCATGCTATGTTACAATTGCATTAATATAGCTATCATAAGGTTACAAAGAGTCATGCTTGTATAAAAAAAACACAGAATCTACTATTTTTTTATTTGTCATCCATTCAAACATCCGGTCATCCATCCATCCTGTAGCGATTTGCCTCGTGTTCTGTCCAAGTTTCAATGTAAAAACTATATTTCCAATTGCATTTTCCGGGTTTAAAATCTTAAAAGTGAATCTTGTTTTATAATATCCTTGACAAATTAGTCGAATAATATATTTTGTTATAATAAGTTAACATAAATTAATGATACATGTTAAAAGAATATTATGCAAGATAGAATAATCGAAGCTTTAATCGAGAATAATAAATGGTGGAAACGCGCCTTCAAGGTCGATTATAAACCCAGAGAAATTTACACACAGATAAAGAAGTACCAAAAAACAAAGCAAATAGTCGCTCTAACTGGCTTACGCAGAGTGGGTAAAACATACTTAATGTTCAAAATGGTACAGGATAATTTTGATGAATATGGCAACGAAAACATTCTATATTTTGCATTTGACGATTTCAGGGATGTCAAAATAAAAGATGTTATTAAATCGTATTCAAGATTAATGAATAAAGAACTTGATAAGGGAAAATATTTTTTCTTGTTTGACGAAATACAGAAGGTTGCTGATTGGGAAGAGCAGATTAAAAGGGTTTACGACAATAACACAAATATAAAAATAGTCATTTCCGGATCGGAATCTCTTTGTATTAAGCAAAAATCGAGGGAGAGTTTAGCAGGAAGGATATATGTGTTGAAAGTTGATCCACTTATTTACAGAGAGTTCATAAATTTTAAGGGTATTAAAGTTACTAATCTGGAACTGCAAAAGGAAGAATTATTAAGGGAATTTGAAAATTTCCTATATACTAGTGGATTCCCTGAAATTATTGATGAAGATAGGGATATAGTAGAAAAATATATTGAAGATAATGTGATCGGGCGTATCATTTACAGAGATATCCCTCAAATCTTTCCAATTGGTGATTCATACATACTGGAGAAGATATTCAAAGTAATCCACTTAAGTCCTGGTCAAATAATAAATATGACCGATCTTGGTAACCAATTAGAAATATCCCGTCAAACTACGTCAAGATATCTCGATTATTTAGAGCAGTCTTTTCTATTGAAGAAACTGTATAATTATTCGAGAAGCGAAAGAAAGTCTCAAAGAAAGTTGAAGAAATATTATCCCACCATCATAGGTCCTGAGTTGATGAAGAGAAGCCATTTAAGAGGGAAGATATTTGAAACCTCAATGGTTCTTCAATTGAATGCCGAATTTTTCTGGAGGGATGTTTACAAGAATGAAGTCGATGTTGTTCTTGTTAAGGATGATAAACCAATACCTGTTGAAATAAGGCAAAATTACTCGAAGAATAATGGATTAGATAATTTTCTAAGGAAGTTCAAGGTAAATAAAGCTCTGTATATTACTTATGATTCGGAGGGAAAAAGGAAGATAAATGGTAATGATATACAGGTGCAGCCTTTTTACAGATATTTTTTGTGATAAAAAAATCTTTTAATTAAATGAAGAAGCTAATTTTGTTTTCGATATTATTTACTGTTTCGGTTCTCTCTGCAGAATATCACCCTCATGAAAAAAGTCCCTTCGGGTTTCATCCAGCTAAGGTAGTCGCGCCCAGCTATCCCGATATTGGGTATATAGATGCGGAATACATCGGAATCCGCTGGACACGTGAGGGGATTTATGCTTTCTGGTTCTTAGTGCAACCCGAACTATCCGATACTACTCTTGATTTCACTTTTTACGATAACCAGTATTCGATTATCCCGGATTCGATATGCATCCTTGGGAATATTGCTCCACAGGGTGGTCGCGATGAAGGTCGCTGTCTCGGCTCCTCCTGGCTGCCGGTGGATTCAGCATTGTACGTTCGCTTCGTCAGGATGACCATCGAGCGCTATGATGGAGATGGAATATCGGATATGCCCGGCTTGACCAATCCAATTAAATACTGGCAGGTGGGGAATGAACCCGATGGAAGCCCCAGGATCCATTTCCCACGTTTACAGCGCATGACTTATGATGCGATCAAAGAAGCCGATCCCGAAGCGCAGGTACTCATTGGTGGTTGTACTGGGTTTCCTCACGCTTATATACACCAATATGATATTCGCTTTGCCCCTTTCATGGAAGAACTTGCTGGTTGCTGCTTCGATATCTTCGATATGCACTGGTACGGCGAAGCTAACGGAGAATATAACCTGGTCGATACTGAGTCAAGGGTAAATGTTCTTCAATATATTCATGATAATCTTGTGGCAAACGGTTATCCACCTGATATCCCCATCTGGATAACCGAGATGGGAACATATTCGGGTGACCCGGTGCCCATGGGACCTCATTACAATCCACCATTCCAGAGTGAACGACAGCATGCAGGTGACCTTTTCAAGCGTAACGTTTTTCCGTTTTCCAGAGGGGTGAAAAAGGTATTCATGGCTTTTGGGCTGATAGAGGGTTTCAATCATGATACGGGCTATTTCGACTTTACGGGGCTTATCTACGATGGCTGGGGACCTTATGATATGAGTCTGGGTGCGAAAAAACTTGGCTATTATACATACAAGAAAATGACCGAAATGCTGGAAGGATGCGAGTGGGAAGCTGGCGAAGACCTTTCTATTATCGACAGTAATATCTTCATTTTCCGTGTTGAAAGGGATAGTTCACCAGTACTTATTTCGTGGTGGGATTATTATAGGGATCCTCACTATTCACCCGGAGATACTATCACTTTTTCGGTATACGATATTGCCTGTGATTCTGCCAGAATAACAAACGTAGTACCGCATTACGACCTGGGGATTGAAGTTGTCGAATACAGCGAAGCCTTCGATGTGGATAATGTAGAGATATCGGGCGATTCGCTGGTCCTTAATTTGGGAGTTAATCCAATTATAGTTGAGCCGATGGGTGATGTTGGGATCAAAGACCAGAGGTCGTATTTCCATCCGAACGAATACGAAATCTTAGCGTATCCTAATCCATTTAATTCCACCTGTCACATTTCTACGCCTTTTGGTTCTTGGATCAAAATTTATAACATAACCGGTCGGGTAGTTTTTTCTCTGGAGTGCACCATCTTGGAGTGCACCAAGCGTCTTGGTGCGAGCATAACTTCAGAAAATAATTGCAGTAACGCGGTTACCGGACTCCATGCAAACGGGGAATTCCTATGGCGGCCAAATCCCACCCTCAACTCCGGGATTTACTTCATCAAAGCCACTTCGGGGGAGCAGACCGTGACAAAACGTATAGTTTATTTAAAGTAGTGATTAAAATGTAAGTTCTTCAGAATTCAATAGTAAAAAAGCCACTTTGCGGGAACGGCATGAACACCTTTTGCTAAATCAGTAATTATCCGGTCCCCATTATAGATGATGAATTTACCGGTCACTTTTTTCCCTGTTACCTCTTCAAGGTTTCTCAAAGCCCTTGCATCACTAGGGTGAGGATTACGTCCTAATTTACACTCAAAAGCAAAAATATTGTTCTCATATTCCAGGAGGAAGTCAATTTCCCTTCCATCCAAAGTACGAAGATGATAGAGGTGCCATTCAGGTTTCAATTGTTTTGTTACCTTGATAAATTCACTTCCCACCAGGTTTTCAAATAAGCTGCTCGTAAGTTGGGAGTAGTAACCTGTCAATACCCTTAATAATCCCAGATCAATAAAAATTACTTTGGGAGATTTAAGGAGCCTTTTTCCGGGATTTTTGGTAAAGGGGGGAACTAATAACACTTGATAACTTATTTGCAAGTAATTACAATAATTTTTAACTGTCTGAACTGAAATCCCTAACTCACGCGCTAGACTTGAATAGTTTAAAAGTTGGGCGGTCCGGTTAGCTAACAATCTCTGGAACCTTGTAAAGATATCAAGGTTATTGACATGTGCAATTTCTCTCAGGTCTCTTTCAAGGTAGGTGCGGATAAAATTAGTGAGCCATTCCTTCCAGATTTCATAATCATCTGTCAGAATTTGGCGAGGCATTCCTCCCCAGTAGGAGAATTTTTCCCAATCCTCCTGGACTATCGTCCATTCTTCACTCGAGGATTTATGTTTGATTTCATACTCTTTAATATACTGATAGACCAGTTCCGGAGTAGAGCATTGATTTAAAATATGAACTATTTCAGGCTTGCCTGTTCTAAGACTGATCTCTTGGAAAGAGAAAGGATAAAGCTCCAGATAACCTGCTCTGCCGGCAAGAGATTCGCTGATCTTTCGATCAATAATAAGCTGTGAAGACCCTGTCAGAATATATTTACTATCCGAATATTTATCTACTACACCTTTTATCGTGTCAAAAATGATAGGTAACTTCTGTACTTCATCCACAATAGCAGATGGATATTTCCGGTGCCATAACTCCAATCCAATATCATTTGAAATACTCTCCCGAAGTAATGGATCATCAAGGTTGAGATAAGCCAGATCTTTAAAATTATTAATTGCCTGAGTTGTTTTACCAACCTGGCGCGCCCCTGTCATTACTATAATTGGAAAGAGTTTGGATTTGAATAATTTCTGAATTATAGTGTCCTGCCACCGTGGTAGTAGTCAGGTCTTCTAATAACCATTATAAATTCCTTTTTGATGCGTAATATTTCAATTATTGATATAAAATTAACGCCTATATTTCAATTGTCAATAGAAATATTAGGTTTATTTATATTAAAGAGGGTTCATAATTTAAAAAATTGGATTGTAGGAAAATATGAAAATATAGCGATGGCGTAATATTTCAATTTATAATTTAAAATTTACGCGAATATTTCAAATTTGTTTATAAATAAAGAGTTTTGATTATAATATTCACGTCGAGCTGTAAAGCACTTTTTTTGCCTCATCCTTCCATCCATTTTCCAATTAAAAACTTGACTTTACTCGAGTTATACATACATTTACTCGAACAACTAAGGAGAAGAAATGAAAAAATATAACATTTTTGTGATTATTTCCCTATTGGTGTTCTTAGCTTTGACATATTGGAGTTGCACCCAGAAAGATGACGATGATAATAACGGTAACGGAGACCCTTATACCGTCACCATAACTCAACCGACAGAGTACAGCACAGTAACCGGTGATCTTACGGTCCGCGCGGAAGCCGATCCCATCCCCAATATGATGCAATTCGTATTCGATACCTTTACCTCGGTAATAGACAGCACCGACCCATTCTCGGCGACATTCAATATAAGTGGTTATTCCCAGGGTACATATATTGCAACAGTAGTAGCTTATTGGGCGGATACGATAGATATAGCAGAAGTTACTTTTACAATAGGTGGGGGTTCGGTATGCGACCCCTCCATTCCGGTAGTACTAAATGGTGACACCATTCCAGAGGCTAATATCGTACGTGATGGTGATGGATGTGTAACCCAGGTAAAATTAAGCAACTACTACTTGATCGGTCCCGATTGCTTATCGGGCATCGAAGATTTTCCGACCGTCGAATACGTTCTGATTTCCAACAATGCCCTAACCAGTCTGGATCTTACACCCTTGACTTCCTGTCCTAATTTGATAACCCTGGGCATCTATTATAATACCCTAAACAGCATAAACTTTTCACCATTAGCAAACTGCACCGAACTCGAAACGCTGTGGGTGAGTGATGTTCCCATAACCAGTATCGATCTTTCTTTCCTAACCTCATGCCCGGACTTCCGATATTTGCTGGTAAGCCATACTGCATTGACCAGTATCGACCTTGCACCCCTTGGATCACACCAGGACTTTAATCAAGCCTATATCAGTTACAACCAGTTAACCGGTATAAATCTCTCGCCATTAGCCTCCTGTCCGAATTTGGACTATTTCGTTGCCAATCACAATCTACTTACCAGCATCGATCTTTCACCACTTTCATCCTGTACCAATCTTGAACGGTTATATTTTGAGCATAATCAACTTACAGCTGCCGATCTGACTCCTCTCTCAAACTGCACACATTTAATTGGATTAGACTTGAAAGAAAACGAGATCTCAACCATAGACCTTTTACCATTGTGGGATTTGGTGTCTTTGGAATTTATTAATCTAAATTCAAACTATTTTGATGAAACGACATGCGATCATGTTTGTAACTTTATTGATGACCATCCGGATTGTTTAGTTAACACGGACTGCCACTGCGATTGATGGTTTAAGTATTTCAAATTAGGTATTAAACTTGATGATCATTCATTTAAATCGGCATTTTCTGATTAAATACTTGACATTCCTTGAGTTATATATAGATTTATTTCAACAACAAAGGAGAAGAGATGAAAAAAATTAACATATTTTTAGCCATAGCACTTATAACTATTGTAACATTAACATATTGGGGCTGCACCCAGGATGATGACGATAATAACGGAAATGGAGACCCTTATACCGTCACTATAACTCAACCGACAGAGTACAGCACAGTAACCGGTGATCTTACGGTCCGCGCGGAAGCCGACCCCATTCCCAATGTGATACAGTTCGTTTTCGATACATTCACTTCGGTAATCGACAGCACTGCTCCATTCTCAGCGACCTTCAATATTAATGGGTATTCTTCAGGTGAATATACAGCTACCGTGATCGCTTTTTGGACGGATACCATAGATATTGCGGAGGTTACTTTTTATATAGGTGGGGGAACAACCTGCGATCCTTCTATTCCAGTCGTTCTAAATGGCGATACCATCCCGGAAAGTTATATCGATCGTGACGGAAATGGATGCGTAACAAAGATAGAAATTAGAAATTACCCCTTAAGCGGTCCCAATTGCCTTTCGGGTATCGAAGATTTCCCAACGGTCGAGGAGATCGTATTATGGGACAACAGTCTCAGTTCCATAGACCTCACACCGCTGGTTTCATGTCCCGAATTGATGTCTTTTGGCATCTATTTTAGTTCAATGAATAGCATAGATCTATCACCGTTAGGAAATTGCACGGAACTGCAAAATTTATTTGTGGGTTATCTTCAAATTACCAGCATCGATTTAACCCCACTTGCCTCTTGCCCGAATTTCCGGATCCTTCAGGTCGATAATTCTCCCATAACCAGTATCGATCTTTCACCTCTTGCCTCCTGCCCGGAGTTTCATCAAGCATACTTTGCTTATCTCCAGATCACGAGTCTGGATCTTTCACCATTGGCTTCTTGTCCTGATCTGGATTATTTTGCGGTACAATTTTGTCAACTCACCAGCATCGACCTTTCACCCCTCTCATCCTGTACAAACCTTGAGAAACTATACTTTGAGAATAACCAAATCACTTCAGTGGATTTTACACCGCTTTCATATTGCACTGGGATAATTCACATAGACTTCAGATCAAACGATATTACTACGGTCGATCTATCACCCCTATCATCCGCTCACGATATGGAAGCGTTCTACCTTAGGGATAATCATCTGACTACAATAGACCTCCTGCCGTTCTGGTATTTAGAATCGCTACAATACCTTTACCTGGATGGGAACAGTTTCGATGAGCCGGCTTGCGACCATATCTGTGATTTTATTGACGATCATCCGGATTGTACCGTCTTTACAAGCTGTCACTGCGATTGATGGCTTTCATATTGAGTCAAGGAATTTTCCCCACTGTTCATATTGCGTTTTTGAAATTAGGCTTCAATTATGTTTTCAGTTTTAGCGCAAGATTAAACAGCCAAAGGTTAGAGGAGTTTAATTAGGGAGTGTTGTTTGTTGTTGGTATTAAATGCCAATGGGATTGCCGCGTCATAAAAAGCGGAAATAATAGCTTTTTCATCCTCGCAATGACGTAGTGGGGGTTTTAGTGGAATAGAGGGATTTGTTGTTGGATTCAGATGCTGAAAGGATTGAAACATCCAAAACGAACCCCTGGTTTGTTACTCCTTGTAAGGATGAGTGAAGGGTGAAATGGTTCCATAATACTCGGATACTAAAAAACCTTCCAAAATAATAAATTATTATTTGACAATTACCCATTAAATATTTAGGTTAATATGTTTATTTTTTTAACTGGTAAGTTAAAAAGCATTATAGTAGTAATTATGGAAAAAAATTGCTATTTATTATACGTTTAAATCGTATATGATTAACATTTAATTATTGGAGATTTATATGAGACCAGAAAGCGATATTATGAAAGAAGTAATGGAGCGAAGCGGTCAGGACATAACAAAGTGCTATCAATGTTTGAAGTGCTTTGTGGGTTGTCCCCTTGCTCCATATATGGAGTACAAACCGAACCAGGTGATTCGAATGCTTCAATACGGTCAAACGGATAAGATATTGGAGAGCAACACCATCTGGTTGTGTGTTTCATGCAAGACATGCGGAGTCAGGTGTCCGAACGACATCGATTTAATGCATGTTATGGATACCCTTCGCGAGATGTCGCAGGAGACCAAAAAGCAATACAAAGCCGATAAGAAGATAGTCGCATTGCACGAAGAGTTCGTGAGAAACGTCAAAATTTGGGGGAAACTGCATGAAGCCACCTTCTTTATGCCTTATATGGCGCGTACGCTGGATATAATAGATAACGCAGGGCAGGGTATTAAATTGTTTATAAGACTGAAGTTGCCCCTGATACCCAAGAAGATTAAGCATATCAAAGAGATAAGAAAGTTATTCAAGAAAGGTTATAAAACGAAAAAGGAGCTTGCGAATAATGAAAACTAAAGAATATGCGCTATATCCGGGTTGTACTTCTCATTCCACGGGTTTAGAGTATAACCTATCTATGCACGCTGTTTTTGAGAAGCTCGGATTCGAATTCAAGGAGATAGACGATTGGAATTGCTGCGGTGGCGCAGCAGCGAGTGCGTTGAGTAATCTTTTAGGTCTTGCTCTCCCCGCAAGGAATATCAAGCAAACCGAATTGCAGGATAAGCCTCTCGCGATTCCATGTCCCGGTTGCTTTAACGCTGTTATGAGAGCGAAATACGCCCTTGAGAATGACCCCGAAATGAAGAAGAAAATAGAAGAGGTAGTGGGTTTTGAGTACCAGGGTAAGATAGAAGTAAAGTCTATTCATGAAGTTTTATTTGATAATTTCACCGTTGATGAGATCAAGGAAATGGTAGTCAAACCTTTGACCGGTTTAAAGGTCGTATCGTATTATGGCTGCGCGTTGGTTCGGCATCCTGATATTGTTAAAATGGGTGATCATGAGAATCCAATATTTTTTGATGAGTTGGTCGAAGCCCTGGGCGCAGAACCAGTTGACTGGTCATATAAAACCGATTGCTGCGGAGCTGACCTGGGAATGACACACAAGAAAATATCGGAGAACATTGCGGATAAGATATGTGGCGGAGCAGTTGAAACTGGCGCGGATTGCATATTGACAGCTTGTGGATTATGCCAGATAAATCTTGATATAAAGCAGACGGGTACGAACGCGAGGAAAATTCCCGTGGTTTATTTTTCTGAGTTAATGGGAATAGCGTTCGACCTGCCTAAAAGAAATAAATGGTGGAGCAAACATATTGTGGATGTTAAACCGCTTTTAAAGGAAAAGGGTCTATTATAATGAAAAAGGAAATATTAGTAATAGGTGGCGGGATCGCGGGAATGCAATCCGCGCTGCTGTTAGCTGAAAAAGGGCATAAGGTTTACCTGATGGAGAACACGCCGGCGATCGGGGGCTACTTCCCGCTGTTGGACAGGCAGTTTCCGACGAACTCCTGTGGTGTGTGCTTCATGAGCCCCAAACCGCCAGCTTATTGCCCCATATATGAAACTGATTTTCACGAAAATATCGAGCTGCTGACATGCAGCGAGTTGAAAGAGGTAAAGGGCGAAGCTGGCAATTTCGAGGTGACTTATGTAAAGAAGCCGAAATATGTGGATATTGAAAAGTGCAACCTTTGCGGTAAATGCAAGGATGCGTGCCCGGTTGTTGTCGATCGCGAATTCGGAGATGGACTGGAAAAGAGAAAGGCGATCTACATTCCGTTCATACAAGCGATCCCGCGAAGCTACCTTATAGATATGGAGACATGTACCAAATGCGGCAACTGCTTGAGGGTTTGTGAACCAAATGCTATCGATCTCGAGGAGCAGGAACAGGAAGGCAAGCTGAACGTTGGCGCGATAATCCTTGGTTTCGGTTTTGAACCCTATAATGCTAAAGCTAAGGGTGAATATGGAGTTGGAAGGTACAAAAACGTGCTGACCAGCATTCAATTTGAGAGGATCCTAAGCTATTCAGGACCTTCTTTGGGAATTCCAAGACGCCCTTCGGATGGAAAAGAAGCTAAAAAGATAGCTTTTATTCAGTGTGTTGGCTCAAGGGACATTGCATGTAACCAGGAGTATTGTTCAACGGTCTGCTGTATGTATGCTACAAAACAGGCGATGGTCGCCAGAAGACGGTCCGAAGATCTTGAATCTGTTGTTTTCTATATGGATATCAGAACAATGGGTAAGGATTACGAACGGTATTATGAGAAAGCGAAAAGTGACTATAATGTAAGATATGAACGAAGCGCGATCTCATTAATTCGGGAACTTCAACAGACCAAGAACCTTTTGATCACTTATGGTACAGAAACCGGTGAATTGATAGATGAAGAGTTTGATATGGTGGTTCTATCAGTTGGTTTTGTGCCACCTGAGGGCAGTGATAAATCCGCGGAGATTATGGGCATCAAGTTGAACGAATACGGTTTTTGCGAGACAGAGGAAATGAATCCAACTGCGACGAGTGTGCCCGGCATCTTTGTTGCTGGCGCATTCCGGGAACCACGCGACATACCTGAAACCGTGGTCGAAGCGTCGAGTGCTGCAGCAGATGTTTCCCAGATGTTCGATAAGTTCGAAAAGAAAGAGATCGGAAGCAAAAGCGAATTTCCAGCTGATGCTAAGCCGAATGTTGCTGTATTTATGTGTGATTACAAGGGGGCATTCAAAGACAAACTGGATATTGATACTATACTTGGTTATTTCGGAAAGAAATCGAATATTAAAATGGTGGAAAAGCTTGATGTAACATCGCTTAAGGAAAGTGTTAATAAGATAATAGCGAAGATTGATGAAGGGAAATTGCACAGGGTTCTTCTTGCAGGTTACCGTGGACTCGCTATTTCAAAATTACTGAAGGAAAGAAGCGCAAAAGTTGCTTCAGGGTCATGTATCGTTGAACATGTTAATCTAGGCGAGCAATGCGCGGATGTGCATATCGGGAACGTCAAAGTTGCCACTGATAAAGCATTAAGATTAATAGACGCGTATCTCAAAATGCTGGTAAAGGATGAGTTATTCGAAAGAGGAGCGAAGGTATTGAACTCGCGTGTTCTGGTTGTAGGCGGTGGTCTTACTGGTTTGGTAAGCAGTTTAACGCTTGCGAAAGAGGGATTGGATGTTACACTTATTGAGAAGAGTGATAAACTGGGTGGAAACGCTCTAACAGCGCATTATACTATTTTCGGTTCAGAACCTCAACCACTCCTGAAAAAACTGATTGAAGGCGTCAAGAGTAACGATAAGATAGAAATATTGATGAAATCAGAATTGAAGCAAACCAAGGGGACCTGGGGCAGTTTTAAATCAATTGTGTCAACCGAAGGAGCTGAAGAAGACAAAGAAATTGAGCATGGCGCTGTTATTTACGCAATTGGTGGCAGAGAAGTAAAGACCGAGGAGTATTCCTACGGCAAAAGTCCCAGGATAGTGACTCAGAAAGAGTTCGAAAATATGCTTGCGAATAAAGATGAAAAAATCTCGAAAGCGAAGAATGTAGTAATGATACAATGTGTTGGTTCCAGGGAGGAGAATCGTCCTTATTGCAGTAGAGTATGCTGCGCGCACGCGGTTAAAAACGCGTTGAAGCTGAAGGAAGTTAATCCGGATGCCAGGATATTCGTTCTAAATCGGGATATCAGGACTTATGGGTACATGGAGAAAAAGTACCTCGAAGCTCGTGACAATGGAGTTATCTTTGTTCGTTACGAACTGACCAATAAACCTGAGGTAAAGGTGGCGAATGGTGGAGATCTGACTGTAACTTTTCATGACAGTCTCGTGGGTGATGATATCAATTTAGAGCCGGATTTTCTTGTATTGAGTGTGGGTATCGAATCGAATGCTGACTGTGGTTTTGCTGAGGCGACTGGTACTATTATAAATGAGGATGGTTTCTTTGTAGAGGCGAATCCAAAAGCAGCGCCGCTGGATTCAATCAGCAAGGGTAAATATTTCGCAGGATTGTGCCATTCGCCGAATTTCATTACGGATTCGATCAATCAGGGAAAGGCTGCCGCGGAGAGAGCAGCAGTTTTACTCTGGGAAGGCGTACAGGCATTTCCAGAAAACCAGGCTTTTGTTATTGAAGAACTTTGCGCAGGGTGTGGACTCTGTGTTGCCGCATGTCCTTACGATGCGAGAGTACTTGATGAGAAGCTTAAAGTCGCAAAGGTTATTCTCGATCTGTGTGAAGGATGCGGAACCTGTGTTTCAACATGTCCAAACAGCGCTTGTCAGCAGATAAATCTCAAAGATACCCAGATGCTGGATATGATACAGTTGATGCTGGATTAGCGCTGATATTCTTTCGATTTATTCGATTGTTCTTTACGCATTTAGATACGTAAAGGATTACTCATTACAATAAATTCAAATAAAAAAAATTTATTGTTTTTTTATCTTGACAATTAGATTATTTTTTATTTACTTTCCTTATATCGTATAATTTAGATATATAAATATTAAAATATAAGAATAATACGAAAAACAAATAAAAGGCGGGAGATAAAATGGAAGATAGAATTGGAGTATTCGTGTGTGAATGTGGTCCTAATATTGGGGCTACTATCGATGTCGCCTCGATAATTGAAGAGGTGAAAGGCATCGAAGGGGTGGTTATAGCAAAACCTCATAAGCTATTATGTTCAAAGGATGGTCTTGAATTTCTCAAGGAAGAGATCAAGGCTAATAACCTTAACAGGATTGTCGCAGCAGCTTGTACTCCCAAGCAGTATGAGCAGTTATTTATGAGGGCATGTGAAAGTGTTGGTTTAAATCCTTATCTATTTCAGATGACGAACATACGTGAGCAGTGCGCGTGGGTGACAGAAAACAATGAGGAGGCTACCGAGAAAGCAAAAAGCATGGTAATAGCTGCGATTAACAGGGTGAAGAAGCAAGAGCCGCTTGAGAAGAGGGCAATTGAAACGAGTCCGGATGTTCTGGTTATCGGTGCGGGTGTTGCAGGTTTGGAAGCGACCTTGACTTTAGCGCAGAAACACAGGAGGGTTTACCTTCTGGAGAAAGCGCCATGCATAGGTGGGATAGGTGCAATGCTGGAGGAGGTTTATCAAACGATGGAATGTGCGCCCTGTATGCTAGCGCCCGAGTTACAGGAAGTTCTTCAAAGGGATAACATAGAGCCGATGACGTACAGTGAGTTGGAAGATGTGGTTGGTTCGTTCGGGAACTTTACCGTAAAGATCAGGAAGAAAGCAAGGTATGTCGATGAGGAAGCCTGTATCGGTTGCAATGCCTGTTTTGAGCCTTGCCCGGTGGATGTGCCAAACTCATATAATGCTGGGTTATCCCAAAGGAAGGCTATTTATCTTCCTTATGCGGGTGCTCTTCCCAATATTCCTTTGATCGACAGGGAACATTGTAAACGGTTTGCCGGGGAGGATTGCACTTTGTGCGAGCAGTCATGCGCGTTTGGAGCGATCAAATATGATGATGAGGATGAGATCATCGAGAAGAAAGCCGGCGCAGTAATTCTTGCTGTTGGTGCTACAATGATAGAGCTTGGATCACTGGAAAAATACGGGTATGGTAAGTACGATAACGTTTATACTGCTCTTGAACTTGAGAGGCTAAATGCGTCGAACGGTCCGACTGGTGGAAAAATCCTGTTAAAGGACGGCAGTAAGCCTAAATCCATCGCATTCATTTACTGTGTGGGAAGAGAGAAGATTGGGTATTGTTCTGGGATTTGCTGCATGTATTCAGTTAAACTAGCGAACCACATGATGGACAAGCTGCCAGGTGTGAGTATTTACAGCCTTTATTCAGATCTATGTTTACCAAAGAAGGAGAGCCAGAGAATATATGATAGGATAATGGACAGGGGCATCGCTTTCCTGAGAAGTAACGAGACTGAAAGGGTAAGTTCCAATGGAAATAAACTTGTCATCCATTATGGAACGGGTTCCGCGACACGCAAACTTGAGGTTGATATGGTGGTTCTTTCTCCGGCAATGGTACCGAATCCTGATATAGTGAAGTTTAGTGAACTGTTTGATATTCCTCTTGACGACATGGGTTTCTTCACTGAGGAGCATGCCCTGATGAAGCCATTCGCAACACCTCTTGAGGGAATATACATCGCTGGCTGCTGCCAGGGTCCGAAGGATATTGGAGATTCTGTATCCCAGGGGAGCGCGGCTGCAGGGAAAATACTTTCTAGGCTGATTCCCGGTGAGAAGCTTGAACTCGAGACGAAGGTAGCCAGTATCGATGAGGAAAAATGCAGTGGATGCAGCGTTTGTATCGCACTATGTCCCTTCTCAGCAATTTCGAGAGATGTTGAGAAGGAGGTATCAGCAGTAGATGAAACGCTATGCAGGGGTTGTGGAACATGTGTAGCTGCCTGTCCAAGTGGAGCAGCAACCGCCCGGCATTTTACTTCCGAACAAATATTTGAAGAGATAAAAGGAGTTTTGAAATGAACGATAAGCCTAAGATAGTGGGGTTTTTATGTAACTGGTGTTCTTATGAGGGTGCAGACCGGGCTGGTGAAGCGAGGTTGAAATATCCTGCGAACCTCCGGACGGTAAGGGTTATGTGCAGCGGACGGGTAGAACCGGAATTCGTGATACAAGCCTTTCGAGAAGGCGCCAGCGGAGTGCTAATACTCGGCTGCCACCCAGGTGACTGCCATTACAAGGCTGGAAACTACAAAGCCAAGCGAAGGATCGATCTACTAAGAAATATGCTCGATCAATTCGGGATTGAAAGAGAGAGAGTGAGACTTGACTGGGTTGCAGCGTCCGAAGGGGAGAAGTTCGCTAAAGTAGCGAACGAAATGGCTGAGACTATTGATAGATTGGGACCGTTGAAGCTGTAGATAATTGATTGTATTGAATTGGCGATTTCAGTTGCTGGACAAAATTCAAGTTGTTTGCAACTAAGTAACGGGGAATTTACAGGTTTATTTTGGGTAGTATTGGTTTTTCAAAGAATTAGCAAAATTTAAGTTGGTCAGGGTTGGCACGCTTTTCGAAATTCCTTCCAGTCATGTCAAAAACCGCGCCAACCCAAACCACCAGTATGTATTCCATTATTTTCTTAAATATCTAATCATATTTATTGCTTAACTTGATATAGTTATGTTTTCTTGTTTCTTTGAAGTAAAAATGTTGCTAAATCTGTTTGGAATGATTGTTTTATATGGAAAATGAAATTACGGAATTTTATGTGACTCGTATAAAAGTAAAAAACACTGTATCAAGGATAAGAAACATGCTTAAAATTATTGTAATATTTTTTGTTTTATTATTTTTCATCGGTTGTAAAAAGGAAGTCGCGGATGGCGAAAATGTCGATAGCTCTTATGGCATCGAACAGCTAAAAAACATGGAGATCGCTGATGTAGATCCCTCATCAGTTCAGGATGGCGAATATACTGGGAAAGTGGTTTTCAGGAATAAGCATCTCTACCATGTCGAAGTAACTGTAAAATCTGGTCGAATAGAGGATATTCATGTGGTGGAGAACGGAACAGGCAACAAATATGCTGGAAAGGGATTGGGAGTGATCCCCCGGATCATAGAAAAGCAATCTCCAAAAGTGGAAGCGGTATCCGGAGCAACAGTTACTTCAAAAGCGCTTATGAAATGTGTTGAGAAAGCATTGACAATTCAGTGATGGAAATTTACTATTCAATTTAATTTTTAGGTTCATCACATTTTTGGATACTTTATATCATTTCAGTTTTTTGAGTCCAATCATCCATCCATTCATCCTTGTACTGGGCTTGATCCTATTTAATAACATTTCCTGCAACTAATGAGAACATGGTTCATTTTTTTTCAAGTTCGTAGATTCCCCGTTGTCAATAAGCTGTCCTGTTGCTGTTTAATGCAATAATGAATACTTAATATTTAGATAAGAATATTCTAGTATTATACTATACTTTATGTCATCATTAATTTTTTTAAATCCTAGTATTTTAGTATGAATTGCTAATAAAAAAAACAGCATTTTTTTTAATTTTTTCTTGCGTAATACCTTATTTTTATTAAATAACAATACTTTAAAATTTGTATATGTTGGAGCAAAATACTGTAAAAGTAACATAAGTAAAGGAGCAAAAAAATGGATATAGAAAAGTTAAAAAAAATTGTTGGAGAAGATAATCTCCGTGATGATGTTGCTGAATTGTATATTTATGGTTCGGATGCTTCGGTTCATCAAACAGATAAAGCCCAGGTTGTGGTAAAACCACAGAATACGAAGCATGTTCAGGAAGTTATGAAATATGCAAACGAGAATATGATTCCTGTGACAGCCCGTGGAATCGGTTCAGGTACTTCAGGTCATGCAGTTCCAATAGATGGTGGGATAGTACTTGATCTGAAGGATATGGACAAAATAATTGAGATCAGTCCTGAGAATATAATATGTAAGGTTGAACCTGGTGTTGTAAATGACGAGTTGAATCGTCAGCTTCAGCCTTACGGTTTTTTCTTTGCACCAACCCCAGCTTCGGGAAAAGTATGTACTATAGGTGGAATGATCGCAAATAATGCATCGGGTATCAGGTCGGTTAAGTATGGTGCTACAAGGGACTCATTACTGGGAATGAAAGTAGTATTAGCAAACGGGGACCTCGTGGAATTTGGCTCGAATACCCGTGTTGATGCTGCGGGATTTCAGCTCGCACGATTGATGGTTGGTTCGGAAGGGATGCTGGGGATAGTTGTAGAAGCGACCCTAAAATTAACTCCCCTTCCTAAGTTACGATGCCTCGCTATTTCTAAATTCAATAAGCTTGAAGAAGCTGGAAAGACAATTTCGGATGTAATGTCTAGCGGAGCTACCCCATCTATGCTTGAGTTGATGGACGATATTGCAATTCAGTCGGTAAATAAAGCATTTAATCTTGGTTTGCCAGATGTGGAGGCAGTAATAATTTTTGAAGCAGATGGTATGATCGAAGCAACGGTAGATGGTGAGATTGAGAGAATAATTAAGATATGTGAGAAAAATAATGGATTCGGATTTGAGATGAGTTATGATGCTAAAAGAAGAGCCGAGATTTACGAAGGTAGAAAAAAACTATTCTCAGCATTATCGAGATACCGGGAAGGATATGTATGTGCCGATCTTGCGGATGATATGGCTGTTCCGAATTCACAGATGGCTGCTACGGCTCATGCTATTCACGAAATTGCTAAAAAAAATAACGTTATTATGACCGCTTACGGACATTGTGGATCAGGTGTTATCCATACTAAAATTTTGCTTAACCCTTCAAAGAAAGAACAATGGGATGATGCAAGGAAAGCTGTAGAGGAGCTTTATGATTTCGTTGACAGCGTTGGAGGAATCACTTCAGGGGAACATGGGATTGCCCTATCGAAAGCTCCTTCCTGGAAAAAATCAAGAATGGATATAATCCCGATAACAAGGGAAGTTAAGAAGGCGTTCGATCCGAATAATATTTTAAATCCCCATAAGTTAATGGATGCTCCAGATGATTGGGTTACTGCTACCGAATTAAGATACAGAGTTAAAGAATAAAATGATATCAAAAATAGAAGTGATGAAGGAGTAAAAGATGGAAACAAAAAATCTCGAAGTATGGGAAGAAGAAATGGATATATGTATCCGCTGTGGATACTGCTTCGAAGGATGTCCTATATATAAAGAAAAAAGGTGGGAATCAGATGGCGCAAGAGGAAAAGTAATACTCGCTCATGGTTTGTTGAGAGGGGATTTAAAACCCACAGACTATCTGGTACAAAAAATATTTGAATGTTCATTCTGCAGGGACTGTATTGAAAGGTGTTCTGCTAACGTCTCAATCCCCGATATTCTTTCAGCAGCAAGAGCTGACATCGTGAGTAATGGATATAAAAATGAAGAACACATAAACTTATTAAAGAAAATTGACGAAACTGGCAATATCTTTGGTGAAAAACTCGAAGCTCCGTATAAGGAAGGAGAAATACCTGTACTCCTGGGATGCAGATTACTCGAACGAAAAGAGGATTCGAAAAGATATATTAAAATGCTGGAGAATTTGGGGATAAAACCTCAAATCTATGATGAAACCTGTTGCGGTATGCCCTATGCCGTACTTGGTTACAAGGATGATTTCGCAAAACAGCAGGAGAAATTCAGAGAAAGAGCTCCTCAAAACAAAATGATATGCCTTTGCACAACCTGTGTATTTTTTATAAAAAAGAAATATCCTGACCTCGAAGCGATTTATGTGATCGATGAAGTTTATAAAAGAATATTTGATATTCCACATAAAAAATTGGGTATGACAGTCACATATCACGATCCTTGCAATGTAGCGAGAGGAATGAATATGGTTAAGGAACCTCGAGAAATTCTGAAGGAGATCGGTGTAGAACTAGTGGAATTACCAACAAATGGTAAAAAGGCAGAATGTTGTGGCGGCGGTGGCGGTTTGCTCGTTACGAATAATCCCCTTGCTGAGAAGTTAGCGCTTAATCGAGTGGAACAGGCTCTTAAAGTAGGTGTCGATACATTGGTTACGTTGTGTCCTACGTGTGAATTCAACATAAAAAACGCTGCTGAAAAAAATAACAAAAATCTTAAGGTGTTAAATGTCCTTGATCTGATTGCGGAAGCAGTAAGTTAAACTATAATTAGATAAGATGAGTTACAAATATTCAGAAGAAAGTATGATTTTAAAAGTATTAGGTCATCCTGTACGTCTTCGGATTGTTGAGATACTAAGAGGTCTTGATTCGGAGAAGTGCAGTGTTAATGAGATACAAAATATTTTGGATTTACCCCAATCTACTATATCGCAACACCTCAGGATATTAAAGGATAAAGGTATTATCGGAGGGAGTAAAAAACGTGTTGAGGTCTGTTACAGGGTAACCGATGAGCGTGTATTGAAAATCCTTGACGTACTAAAAAAATAATTTTTTTTAACATTTAATATCGTAATATTAGCATATAAAAATATTTGAAAGTAACACTTTGATGAATATAAATTTCTCAAAATATAACTAAAAAAAGTAGGAGTAAGAAAAATGGATATCGATCGTTTAAAGAGCATCGTTGGTGAAGATTATGTCCGTGAGGACATTGCGGACCTTTATATTTATGGGTCTGACGCATCGGTTCACCATGCAATGCCCCAAGTTGTTGTAAAACCTGGCTCTATAGAAGAGATTAGGGAGATTGCCAGGTACGCGAATAGTGAAGGTATCGCTATCGTTGCAAGAGGCGCAGGTTCTGGAATGTCAGGGCATGCTGTTCCTCTAAAGGGTGGGATAGTGCTTGACATGAAAAGGATGAACCACATTCTTGAAATCAAACCCGAGGATATGTACTGCAGGGTTGAACCAGGGGTCATAGATGATGATTTGAACAGGGCTTTGAAACCCTTTGGTTTAACCTTTCCACCTTCTCCGGCATCCAGCAGGATCGCTACTATTGGTGGTGAGATAGGCAACAACGCCAGCGGTATTCGCTCAGTGAAGTATGGCGCTACGAGGGACTACGTACTGGGGATGAAAGTAGTGCTTGCAGATGGCGAACTTGTTAATCTCGGTGCAAGAACCAGGGTTGAGGCTGCAGGTTACCAGATCCACAGGTTGATGGTTGGGTCTGAAGGTACACTCGGTATTATCGTTGAAGCGACCCTGAAACTTATACCACTGCCTAAATTTAGATGTCTCGGTGTTTCTACTTTCGATAAGCTGGAAGATGCTGGAAACGCTATCGCAGATATCATCTCAAGCGGTTCTGAACCATCCATGTTGGAGCTGATGGATGACATTGCAATCAGTGCGGTTAATACAACCCTGAACCTTGGTTTACCAGAAGTAGAAGCGATAATATTCTTCGAAGCGGATGGCAAAGTTAAGGAAGCAGTGGATTTTGAGATAGAAAACATGAAGACTATCTGTGAGAAACATAATGGTACTATTACTGCTACAAGCTATGACGCCAAAGAGAGAACAAAATACTTCAGCGGAAGGAAAAAACTATTTGCAGCTCTATCTAAATACAAGGAGGGTTATGCTTGCACATCGTTAGCAGATGATATGGCTGTTCCCTACTCGAAGATGGCGGAATGCGCGAGGAAGATACATGATATAGCTGAAAAGAACGGTGTGATAATGACTGCTTATGGTCATTGTGGCTCAGGCGTGATGCATACTAAGATACTTATGAACCCGAACGATAAGGAGAAATGGGAAGGCGCTCAGAGAGCTGTAGAAGAGATATATAATTATGTTGATAGTGTTGGTGGTGTAACTTCAGGAGAGCACGGGATAGCTATCTCAAAAGCCCCTGCCTGGAAGAAAGCGAGACCGGATTTAATGAAGGTTATGAGCAAGATCAAGAAAGCGCTCGATCCGAATAACATACTGAATCCGAATAAACTCATGGATGCACCGGATAACTGGTACACGGCAACGCAGATCAGGTATGATGTAAAGAAGTAAAGCATATCACCCTATTTGGAATAAGTTAAAATTAGAGGAGAAGTAATGGAAACCAAATACCTTAAAGACTGGGAGAAAGATTTAAACTGTTGCATACGATGCGCGTATTGTTTCGAAGGATGCCCCATTTTCAAGGAAATGGGTTGGGAAATTGACGGCGCCCGAGGGAAAGCAGTTTTATCATACGGTTTACTGGTTGGAGATATCGAACCATCACAATACATAGTAGATAAGTTGTATGAATGCACGTTCTGTAAGGACTGTGTTGAGCGTTGCTCAGCTAATGTTCAGATTCCCGATATTCTTGCTGCTATACGGGCTGACTTTGTTGAAGCTGGATATAAATATGATTCACATACTGCGCTTCTGGAGAAAATTGATAAGAGCGGCAATATTTTTGGTAAGGAATTACACCCGCCTGAGACCGAGGAGGAGGGAGAAATACCAGTGCTTCTGGGGTGCAGATTCCTAGAAAGAACCGAAGAAGCAAAAAGGTACCTCGATCTCCTGAGAGCATTAGGTGTTAAACCAAAAGTGTTCGACGAAACTTGCTGTGGTATGCCTTATGCAGTTTTAGGTTATAAAGAAGGTTTCAAGAGGCAGCAGGATAAGTTCAGGGAAAGCGTCCCTGGAAAGAAAATTATCTGTCTCTGTACAACCTGTGTTTTCTTCATAAGGAAGAAATATCCTGACCTTGAAGCTGTTTATGTTATTGATGAAGTAGTAAAGAGGCTTCCTGAAACAGCCCATAAGAAACTTGGTATAAAAGCTACATATCACGATCCCTGCAATGTTTCAAGGGGAATGAACATGGTCGATGAACCGAGACAAATTATGGAAGAGATCGGTGTAGAGCTTATCGAAATGCCAACAAAAGGCAAGCAGGCGGAATGTTGTGGCGGCGGTGGCGGAGTTCTCGTGACCAATAAGACTCTCTCGACAGCTTTAGCTAAAAATAGAGCAGAGCAAGCGATTGATGTCGGAGCCGAATTGCTGGTGACACTATGCCCGACATGCGAACTGAATATTGGAAACGCTGCGAAGGATAATGGCGGCGAGCTTGAGGTAAAAAACCTGCTTGACCTTATATATGATGCTGTAGTGTAAAAGCTAGAGCAATATATAAATTTTGATTTGATTGTTTTTGGTGTGTTTTGTTTTGGAGTGCATCCACCCTGTCTGGGGATGGGTAGATTCTTTGTGGTGTCATACATAGCCAGAGTAACGAGTTTATTGTTTTGTAGAATTGCTGGATCCGGACATGCCGATGCGGTGTTGGCAAAACAAAACACTGGCATGTCTGCGAGGTTATATTATCTTGTTAATGTTAAATAGTGTTATTTATATTATTATAGGTGTTATGTTAAATTTTAGCAGACAGGGTCAGTGCAGTCCGAGGGGGGAATTACTGAGAAAACACTAAGGAATAGGGTGAAGAGGAATATGTAGAAAAATCTATGGATTTATACCGGCGTTTTATTAATATATTTTTTACTTATCCTCATCTTATTATTTTTATTTTAAAAAAAAATAAAAAACTTCATTTTTT
>JAFGQG010000085.1 GCA_016935765.1 bacterium | reverse complement strand
TAGGTTTAAATAAATTAGATTGAATTATTTATTATATAACAATTTAACTAAGATAAACCAGAATCGATAGGGGGAAAAAAAACTGGAAATCCTGAATGAAAATGCCAAAGAACTGAATAATGAAGCCAAAGAATTGCTTTCTTACCAGGTTAAGTTATGAAACGCGGGGATCTTTACAGGTTTTACAAGGGTTCAAGACGAGATCCGAAACAATTTCGCGTTTTCGTTGTCGTCAGCAGACAGGTACTTATCGATTCTAAATTCTCAACTGTAATATGCGCCCCAATATACAGCTCATTTCATGGATTATCTACTCAGGTTCCGGTAGGTATAGAAGAAGGGTTGAAACATGAGAGTTCCATTTACTGTGACCAATTAATAAGTATTCCCAAGAAAAAACTAACGAATTATATTGGAACCCTTCCTCCCGTAAAAACGGAATTATTGAACAAAGCGTTACTGATAGCTCTAGATATTTAGAAAATACCCATCCCAAGCATATTAGAATCTATTTTCTACTCCAATTTTTCCTTGCATACGGGGCAGATCTTCACGTATTTTCCAGGAACTCGATTGCCGCAATTCGAACAGATATGCTGGTAGCTAAGCCTGCTGCCGACAACAAATAGTGCAACCAGTATCACAAATGCTACTATGATTCCTACCAAGCCTCTTAACCAGACTGCAGCTACAAACAGCAGCAAGCCTAATCCCTGTATCCAGCACCCAACTCCGATCAAGGAATGTTTTCGTTGAATGTGTGCCATTTTAATATCCTATCGTTTTAAAACACTAACCTTATATTTATAAATTAGGATGATTTACTCAGTTTTTCAAGGAAAAAATAAAAATAACGTTGCAAAGTTGAGTAACACCTGAAAGGTGGGCTTCAACTTAAGCATACAGGAACAGGTACGATAAACACGCTTTCTTCAACTTCATACTTAAATGACACACTGTTTACCTGGGACTTCCTGTTGGATTCAAATGCTGATGAGATTGCCACGATACAAAAACGAACATAAGAGTTTTTGTCTCTCGCAATGACGGTGATGAATGTTTTTCGGTGAGAGGGTTTTTTCCCGATTCCGATGCCAGTTGGTTTTCCGATTTATGAATGAATTCTTTTGTTTATTACTTTACCTTCTAAAGTCTTTAATCGGCAATCGTTGATCTTTAGGCAATTTATCCCACCGTGTTTTTATTCCCTTCGTTTTTTGTTAAATTTAGAGTTTGCATTTTCCCCTTGACAAACGTTTGTTCAAAATTTATAATTGTATTATTAATTAAACGTTTGTTTAAATCGAGATGCACTAGAATGATAAACCTTTACTCTCAATTTAATAGTCCCGTAAATCTTTACTCTCAACTTAATAATCCCGAAGCTCTTTACTCTCGATATAAAAGTCCCGTAAATCTTTTCTCTCAATTTAATAACCCCGAAGCTCTTTACTCTCGATATAATAGTCCCGTTAGGGACGCAATATTTATAGAAACAAACCCAAACCAATTAACAGTGCCGTAGGTACGTGATATGACAAATTAAAAGGAATTCACCTTATGAAAAATAAACAGACCATCAACCCAAAAGACAAAATCCTCCAAACCGCTACCGAACTCTTCGCGCTCAAAGGCTACTCTGCCACCGGGCTCCGCGAGATAGCAAAAAAAGCAAAAGTGAATCTCGCAATGATATCCTACTACTTCGGCTCAAAGATCGGCATTCTCATAGCCATCATCGATGACTTCAGCCTGAACAGCATGCAAATCATAAAGAATGTCAGGGAAAGCGACCTCCCACCCGACCAGAAAATCAAAGAAGGAATCGCTCAAATCATTAAGTACTTCAGTGAGAACGAAGATAAAGCAAGAATCGTGTTCAAGGAGTTACCCTACAAAGTCCCTGAGATTAAAAAATTTAAATCCGAAAGGCTGCACCAGATCAAGGGATTGGTCGAACCAGCTTTATTGAAGATCCTCGACACAAAGACCGAGCAAAAAATGCACTATGAAATCATAGGTCCCCTGCTGATATGCATGATATACTCACATTTTCTCTTTAAACCGGTAATAATCGATGATTTCAAAAAAGACCCCGACGAGAAGTTTTATCGAATGTATGCTGAATACGTTTCCGGGATCTTTTTATTTGGGGTCTCAGGAATGTTTATGGAAGTAAAACCACAGAGACACGGAGACACAGAGAAAAAAAAAGAATAATTAATCAAATTTCGGGAAAAAAGCGTTAAGTATTGCTAAAATATTTAACACTAACTAAACATAAGTAAAAATTTCTTAAGCATTAGATAAAGGAAATTTTAAAAAATTCTGGAGTAATATTAATGAAAAAAATATATATAGTTTTAGTAATAATTACACTCTTATTGAGTTGTACGAAATCCCCGAGGGAGGAAAAGGGAGAGGAAATTGTACCTGTTCATGTTGCACTGATAGAGACAAAGGAGCTGAGTTTTTCTATCAGAACGGTTGGTATAATCGCTTCGGAGCAGACTGTGAAACTTGCTTTTAAAATTGGCGGAATCATAAGGGAGATAAAAGTTGACGGGGGAGACAGAGTTAAAAAAGGGCAGGTGCTTGCTGAATTGGACCTATACGAGATAAACGCTCATGTTTCAAAGGCTAAAGTAGCGCTGGACAAAGCGGAGCGGGATTTTGACAGGGCTCAGAGCCTTTTTCAAGATAGCGTGATTACGAAAGCCTTGTACCAGGATGCTGAATCTGCCCTTGAGGCAGCGCGGTCTGATTATAGGATCGCGATATTCAATAAAGAACATGCCATTATCAAAGCGCCTTCTGATGGCGTTATTTTAATGCGGCTCCAGGAGGAAAACGAAGTTATCGGCGCTGGAATGCCCGTTGTGGTGTTCGGTTCGACCGAGAAGAACTGGGTAGTGAAAGCGGGGATCTCGGACAGGGATTTAGTCAATCTTCAATACGGTGATTCCGCCGTAGTCAACCTCGACGCCTTTCAAGGTAAAATCATCACCGGGAATGTCTCCAGATTAAGTGAAGCGCCAAGCATGGAAACCGGGCTTTTCGAAGTGGAAGTGCAGTTAGAGAACCCTCCTGACAAAATTTCTACAGGCATGATCGCGAAGGCTGAGATCTTCCCCGAAAAAAAAGAAGCCTATACGATTATTCCGATTGAAGCAATCGCAGAAGCAGACAAGGATAGCGCTTATGTTTACCTTGTCGATCCAAACTCGAACGTATCAAAAGTACCTGTTCATATAGTTCGCCTTGAAAAGAATTACGTTGCTGCTTCGACCATTATACCTGAGGGAGCTAAAGTTGTAACTTCCGGTACAGATCAGCTTCAGGATGGTTCAAAGATCAACATTTTGGATAAAACCGGAGCGAAGTAATGAATCTGCCCAAATTAGCGCTTGAGAACCACCAGTTCACCATCGTATTCATCTGCCTACTCATATTATCCGGTATCGTATCGTTCATATACATGCCCAAAAGCGAGGACCCACAGGTTCAACCTCCGGCTTCATCGATCATTGTTATCATACCTGGCGCAACCTCGATAGACCTCGAACAGTTGGTAATTAATCCCATCGAGGGAGCGGTCAATGAATTAGAGAATATAATGGAGATCAACTCCTATGCCGCGGACGGTCTGGTTCACGTATCTGTTGAATTTGAAATCGGCAGCGATCCCGACGAGAAACACAATGCTGTCGTTCAAAAGGTCAACAGCATGCGTTCGGAGTTGCCGGAGAACATATTGACGCTTGATTTCATGCAGTGGACCATAGCTGATGTGAACATATTACAACTCGCATTGCGTTCTGAAACCGCGCCTTACTTCGAGTTAGAGCATAAAGCAGAGCAGTTGAAGAAGGACCTTGAGAAAACACCTGGGATCAGGAATATCAAACTATCGGCGGTTCCGGAGCGGCAGCTTCAAATCTCTGTGAATCTTGAGAAACTCGCTATCATGAACATTCCCCTGGACTACCTGATGGGCGCAATTGTGGATGCAAACACCAACATACCCGGGGGGTATATCGACATAGGCACCAAACGCCTGAACGTAAAAACCAGCGGAGCATACAATGATCTCGATGAGATAAGGAATACCATCGTATATTCCCGTGGAGGGAAGGTCGTGTATTTAAAAGATGTTGCGGATGTTTCCATGGGCTATGAACCAAGTCCCTATCACGCGCGAATGAATAACAAACGGTGCATTTACATAACAGCTACCCAGAAGCCACGCTCGAATATTCTCAGGATATTCAGGAACCTGCGTCCCAAAATTGAAACTTTCAAATCCACTCTCCCCGCGAATATGGATCTTCAAACGGTATTTGACCAATCGAAAAGTGTTTCACACAGGATAAGCGGTTTCTTTATGAACTTACTCCAGGGAATCATCCTGGTGGGATTAGTTATTTTCTCCGCAGTGGGATTCCGGTCCGCCTCGGTCGTTATGATAGCAATCCCCACCTCTATATTGATCGCATTGGGCTTCGTGGACTTAAGCGGCTACGGGCTTCAGCAAACTACCATCAGCGGTTTCGTTATCGCACTGGGCTTACTTGTGGATAACGCCATTGTTGTCACAGAGAACAGCACACGCTACATGAAGATGGGATTGAAACCCAAAGAAGCGGTACTTAAAGGAACATCCGAGATAGCCTGGGCAATAACCAGCGCAACCGCGACCACCGTCTTCGCGTTCATACCCATTATGCTCATCGGAGATGTTACAGGGGACTTCATCCGCAGTCTTCCGGTAACAGTTGTATATACTCTCACCGCTTCACTGCTTATTTCCTTGGTACTCACCCCTTATCTCACTTTCAGATTCGCGGGGATAATCGGGAAAGGCAAGGAAAGGTTCATCCGCAAAATGATGAATAGGTTCATCGAGAAACATTACCGGAATGCTTTGGATTACGCGCTAAAAAATCCCGCAAAGACCCTAGTTATCGCCGTGGTTATCTTCGGGATATGCCTGGGCTTATTCCCATTACTCGGAGTCAGCTTCTTTCCCAAAGCGGAGAAACCGCAGTTCTTCATTAATATAAATTATCCGCAGGGAACGAACATAAATAAGACCGACAGCTTATCTTCTGAAATCGAAAAGATGCTCCTTGAAGTACCCGAGATAAAAACGGTAGCCGCAAATATCGGGCACGGTAATCCAAGGCTGTACTATAATATTGCTGCGAGGATAAACAGGAGTAACCACGCGCAGTTGTTTGTAGAACTGACCACCCGGGATGCTCATGTTTATGAACATATAATCACCCATCTAAGGGATGAGTTCAAATCCCTGCCCGGGGTAGAGATCGAGGTAAAGGAACTGGAGCAGGGACCTCCTGTTGCCGCGCCGGTTCACATAAGGCTTCTTGGCGAGAACCTTGAGATATTAAAGAGTATAGCTGCAGATGTCGAAGACATTGTGAAATTACAAGAGGGTACGATCAATGTCAATAATCCGTTCAAATCAGCTAGAACCGACCTCAAGGTTAACGTGAATCGCGATAAAGCCGGCATGATGGGAATCCCACTGTCTGAGATAGACAAGACCGTCAGAATGTGCCTGGCGGGTATCCGGATATCTGAATATACGGACGAGAACGGAGACTCATACGACCTTATCATCAGGACAAATCAGGAAGGCAGCGCGTCTATTGAAGACCTGCGGAATATCTATGTGAGTTCCCTGGCAGGAAAGCTTATCCCGCTCAGTCAATTAGCCACTATCGAGTTTATAGATGACCCCCTTGAGATCTCTCATTTCAATCTTGAACGAAACGTAGCGATCAGCGCGGATGTGATTCGCGGATACTCAACCGACCGTGTAACAAAGGGTATCATCGAAAAGCTTGAGAATTACGATTTTCCTGAAGGGTATGAATACTATGTTGCTGGTGAGATGGAAGAGAGACAATCTTCATTTGGGGGGATGCTTCAAGCTATTATGATCGCCATCGTTGCGATTTTCGGAGTGCTGGTACTGCAATTCCGTTCCTTTAAGCAGCCATTCATTGTGTTTTCGGCAGTACCGCTAGCTATTATCGGGTCTATTCTTGCGCTTCTGATAACCAGAAACAGCTTTTCATTCACTGCTTTTATAGGATTAACGAGCCTTGTAGGGATCGTAGTGAATAATGCCATCATTTTAGTGGATTACGCTAATAAGCTTCGCAATGAGGGCAAAAGCATTATTGAGGCATTGAAAATATCAGGAGAAACACGCTTCTCTCCCATTATTTTGACTACTGGCACTACTATTGGCGGGTTGCTTCCTTTAACCTTGAGTGGAGGAACTCTCTGGGCGCCGTTAGGATGGACGATCATTGGAGGTCTCATTACATCAACCATGCTTACATTGATAGTTGTCCCGGTGCTCTACAAATTATTCACTAAGTCCGAAGCTATTGATACTGTTCGCTAATCCCATTAAATTCGTTGACTATCCAGCGTCTCGAAGATTCGCATTTTACCCCGTATTTACTTTTGATGGAATAAATTCACATGGTCAGGGCTGGCATGATTTTTGAGAACGAAACGTATCAAAAATCCCGCCAGCCCAATCCATTACCGTTTTCATACTTTCTTTCTACTTTCATTCTACAATAATTAACCATCTACGATGGTCTTACATCTACAAAGCTCTTATAAATGCAGAACAACTTCCAATGCTGCACACGGTTTGAGCAGAGGCTCAAACCTACCCAATCCAATTTTGATTTTTTACACTGTTTATTCATCAAACGTTTTTGTCCGCAAGCTGAAGTAACTGCGGCTACTGATCATTTACTACAGAAATCCGATAATCCTTTTTTTTCTGTTCTCCGTACTCTGTTTTCTTTTTCCCTTCTGAATTCTTCAATCGTTAATCGATATTCGTAATTCAATCTACCCCTCTCCATCCTGCTGGCGTCCTTACTTGGAAATTATACTGAATTCCGTCCTTCGGTTCAGCCTTCGCCCTTCTTTCGACACATTCGGAGCTACGGGGTTTGCTTCTCCAAAACCCTTCGCTGATAACCGGTCCGCTGCCACACCCTTCTCAATCAAATATTTCATTACAGCTTCAGCTCTTGTCTGGGATAGCCATAAATTATAGGTCTCAACACCAATACTATCAGCGTATCCGAGAATATCGACTTTCAGTGATGGATACTTCTTAAACAAATTTACGGCGCGGTTCAATTCGGGCTCAGATTCCGGTTTTATATCCGAGCTGTTAAAATCGAAGAAAATGTTGTTAATAACAACTTTTTCACCCACTTCGATCGGTTGAAGCTCGAACTGCCAGTGCAATTCCTTGTATCCTTCCGCGGGTCTGATCTCAAAAGTCTTTGATGAAAATACATAGCCATCCGCATTTACGCTTACTCCGTATTCTGCTCCGGCAGGTAAGACCACCGTATATTCGCCGGTTTCAGGATTAGTGGTCAACTCCGCAAGCACCTCCCCTGTCGTGAGCCGTTCGACAGAAACCTGCGCGGTGAGAGGAATTCCTTCATTCTTGTCAATGACCCTTCCAACCACAGTAGCCACTATACTCGGCTGCAGCGCTTCCTCAAGACCAACCATGAAAATATCTGCGTTACCCAGTCCTCCCTTCCTGTCTGACGCGAAATAAACGAATTCGCCTGAAGCAGGAATGGAAAGAAAGTAATCGTTCAGTGATGTATTCAACGGAGGACCCAAATTGACCGGCTCTGTCCACTTGCCGTCTTCATCGAGAGTCGTCTTGAACACGTCGAGCATTCCCATACCGCCATGCCCTGACGATGAAAAGTAAAGTGTCGTACCATCTGAATGAATGAAAGGGCACGTCTGGTCCCTCGCGTTATTTATAGGATATTCAAGGATCTTCGGCTGCGACCATTTATCGCCGGATTTCACTGTATAGTAAATATCGATTCCCCCATAACCCCTGAATCTTTTCGAAGCAAAGTAGAGGGTTTTCCCATCAGGAGAAATCGAAGGATGAGCCTCCCAATCTGATGAGTTCACTTCGATCCCGAGGTTCTTTGGGTCTGACCAGCCACCAGCTTCACGGGTTGAGTAATAGATATCGCAGCCGCCATAGGAATCCACTCTATCACAAACTGTGAAATACATGGTGTTGCCATCCGGAGTTATAGACACTGAACCTTCATTAGCTTTTGTGTTTACTGGATTACCAAGGTTCTTTGGATTCGACCAGCCAATTTCAGACCTCTCAGCAAACCAGATATCCTCTCCTCCTATGCCACCATTCCTCGAGGATGAAAAATAAATTACATCCCCTGAAGCAACGATGTACGGAGCGAAATCCGCAGCCTTAGAGTTCAACTGGGTTAGGTTCGTAGGTTGAATTTCCTCAAAGTCGCTTGCCGCTGCCATCAAAGAATCCTGCTGCTGTTTTTGCTGGAAAACTTTATCATTTAAATGGGCACTAATTATAGAATCCTGAACTTGTGAGGGTTCAACTTTAACCTTAAGAGAATCACCGTGGTTTACAGGGACTTTTCTCTCTACACCTTCTTGTGCCCATAAAACTGGCGATATTACAAAGTATAACACCGCCAAAACTAAGAAAATACAGTTGTCATTCTGTTTTATCATTTTCATTTTATCAACCGGTTAATTTTCAAAATTTATTTGAGTTACTTCTTCACCAATTTGGTTTTCTAATATTTGCCTTGACTAAAACATAATCACTCATTTAATTTATATGGTTTAAACCAGTTTTGTCAAATAAAAACCTAGCAGAAAATCAATAAAAGG